>CAYRTW010000036.1:0-31362 GCA_964426935.1 uncultured Rickettsiales bacterium | reverse complement strand
CGGCCTCGTGGGACTCGAAGGCGAGGGCGACCTGGCCCAGGACCAGACCCGCCCGAAGGTGTCATGCGACGGAATGCCGTTGGTCAGCGTAAGGAACCGACGCAGCCAGGCTTCCTTGGCGAGCCCGAACTCCTCCACCTCCACCCAGCTCTCGGCCCCCGCGAGCACCGCGGACACGGCGATGGCCAGAATGTCTTCCAGCGCGTGCAGTTTCGACCTGTCCAGGCGCGGGTCGGGAACTTCGCTCCGGTACACCAGCAGTGGACGACGCACTCCAGAGTCGGACATGACCACACTCCCTGGGCGGCACCCAGGGCCGCCACCGGCCCGGAACCCACCGAGCCGTCGGCAGCATGAACCTCCTTGGGTTCCAAGAACAGGGGTTCAGTAAAAGTCAAGCGCTATTTGATGCAATCGCCCTGGGGGAGCTTTCCTTGGGCCTTCCCTCCGTCGTACTATCCTGGTGCTCGGGCAGGGTCGCGACGTTGGCGTCCACCACGCCCGCACTCGGGAGGCCCGATGTATCGTCCCTGGTTCCCCCTTCTCGTCACTGGCGCTGTCGCCACCGCTCTCCTCACTGGATGTACTGAGGAGAACACCGATCCCGAGCCGGAGAACACCGCCCCGGTCATCAGCCTCTACGCCCCCAACGATGGCAGCACCGTTCCCCATGGAGATGTGGCCACCTTCACCGGCAGGGTGGATGACGCTGAAGATGGCCCAGGGGCCCTCTCGGTGACCTGGGGTTCCTCGGTCGACGGGGAACAGGGAAGCGTCAGCTTGGGGGAGAACGGTGATTTCAGTTTTGAGGCCGCCGGGCTGAGCGCGGGCACCCAGAGGGTTACTCTCACCGCCACCGACGGCGATGGGGCCACTACATCCCGGTCGGTGAACCTGTCCCTCCAGGCCAACTCCCCGCCCACCATTGCCATCGAGAGCCCGTCGGGAGGAGACATCTTCCTCTCCGATGAGATCGTCGAGTTGGACGCCCGGGTCTCCGATGACATCGACGCCTCCTCTTCCCTCAGCGTCACCATCGAGACCTCCCTGGGAGGTGGCACGATCCTGGCGGAGGGCCTGACTGCGGAGAGTTCGGGGACCCTCACCGTCCCTCTGGATCTGGATCCGGGAGCCCAGGATTTGCGGGTAACCGCCACCGACAGCGAAGGACTGGTGGGGCAGTCCACCGTGTCGGTCTATATATCCAGCAATCACTCCGAGCCTCAGTGCAGCATCACCTCTCCCACCGATTCGGTGGTGGAAGTGGGCACATCCCTCCTCTTCGAGGGGATGGTGGAGGACCCGGACGTACCCTCCAACGAGCTGGAAGTGGAGTGGGCGAGCTCCCTGGATGGGGTGTTCGCCACCGCCTCTGCAGACTCGGATGGAGTCGTTTCCTCCTTCTACGACGGACTCTCTGAGGGGGATCACACCATCGTCATGCGGGTCTACGCGGATGAGGATGGCACCTGCGAATCCTCCCTGACCCTGCGGGTCTATCCGGTTCACGACGCTCCCGACGTGGAGATCACCGCCCCGCTGGAGGGAGACGACGGAGCGGTGGGGGAGCCCGTCCTGTTTACCGCCTCCATCGGAGATGACATCGATGACCCCGAAGATCTGTGGGTGTCCTGGAGTTCGGACATCGACGGTGAGTTCGACACTTCCCCCTCCGATGCCGCCGGAAACCTCTCGTTCCAGTACGACAAACTGTCCTATGGAACCCATCTGATCAGCCTCACCGTCACCGACTCGGGAGGCAAGGCCCATGAGGCGGTGGTGGTGCTGGACTTGTATTGGGACGAGGACGGAGACGGGTACTACGCCGAGCCCGATGGGCTGGACTGCGACGACTCTTCGTCCCTCATCCGCCCCGGCGGCGTCGAGGTTCTCTACGACGGAGTGGATCAGGACTGCTCGGGAGAAGACGCCGCCGACCAGGATGGAGATGGCTCCAGCGGTGGACCAGAGGGGGACGACTGCGACGACCTGTCGGGCAGCGTTCATCCCGACGCCCCCGAGGTTCCCTACGATGGCATCGATCAAGACTGCTCAGGGGCCGATCTTCTGGACGTGGATGGGGATGGATTTGCGGGGATGGGGACCGATTGCAACGACTTCGACCCCCTGGTCTATCCGGGAGCCAGTGAGATTGCCTACAACAGCGTGGATGAAAACTGCAATGGTTTCGACCTGTTGGATGTAGATGGGGACGGATTCGCCGGCCCGTCGGGCACCGGGGATGACTGTGACGACGAAGACGACGAGGCCTTCCCCGGCGGCATTGACCTCCCCTACGACGGCATCGATCAGGACTGCTCGGGCCTGGATCTCACCGACATTGACCTCGACGGCTACGACGCCGTGGAAGCGGGTGGGAACGACTGCGACGACACTCGATCCGCCACCCATCCGGGCAGCCTGGAGGTCGCCTACAACGGGGAAGATGACGACTGCGAGGACGGGGACATGGTGGATATCGACGGGGACACCTGGGCTTCGGTCCTGGCGGGAGGAACCGACTGCGAGGACGACGACCCCACCATCTACCCCAGCCGCCCCGAGATTGCCTACGACGGTATCGACAACGACTGCGCCTCAGGGGATCTGGACGATGTGGATGGGGATGGGCACGTCTGGGAGGGCATCGGAGGAAATGACTGCAACGATGACAACTCCCTGATCTTCACCGGGGCCACCGAGAGCCCCTACAATGGCGTCGACGAAGATTGCTCCGGCGCCGACCTCGTCGATGTGGACGGGGATGGGTACATGGCGGAGGAGGCGGGCGGAGACGATTGCGACGATTACCTTCCCTACATCCACCCCGGTGCCACCGAGATCCCCGCCAACCCTTACGATGAGAATTGCGACGGCGTCTATTGACCTCGGCCACCGATGATCCCGATCCTGCGGCCACTCTAGGAGGTATTCATGCCCTACGCCGTGGGGATTGATCTGGGAACGAGCAATTCGGTGGTGTCGGTGGTCCAGGATGGCCGACCGGTGGTCATCCCCGACGCCGATGGCCATCGTCTTCAGCCCTCCATTGTGTCCTTCGGCTCGGGGGGAAATGTGGTGGTGGGGCACGCTGCCCGGCGCCTCCTCCTTTACAACCCCACCCACACCATCTCCTCCTCCAAGCGCCTCCTGGGACGCAGCTTCCTCTCTGAAGAGGTGAGGCGGGCCCGGGACATTCTTCCCTATGAGCTTCTGGCCGGCCCCAACAACGACGTGCGGGTGCGCGCCCACGGACGCACCTGCTCCCTCCAGGAGATCTCCGCCTACATCCTCAAGCACTTGAAGCACATCGCCGAAGACTACCTGGGGGAGGTGGTGGACAAGGCGGTCATCACCGTCCCTGCCTACTTCAACGACGGCCAGCGTCAGGCCACCCGGGACGCGGGGACCATCGCCGGCCTGGATGTCCTTCGCATCATCAATGAACCCACCGCCGCTTGCCTGGCCTACGGCGTGGGGCGCTCCATGGAGTGCAACGTTGCCGTCTATGACCTGGGCGGGGGCACCTTCGACATCTCCGTCCTCCACGTCCTGGGGGACGTGTTCGAGGTGGTGTCCACCGCTGGCGACACCTTCCTGGGGGGGGACGATTTCGATCAGGCTGTGGTCTCCCACGTCCTTTCCTACCTGCGGGATAACGAGGTGGCCCGGGTGAAGGGCAATCCCATCGCCCTCCAGAAACTCAAGGACGCCGCTGAGAGGGCCAAAATCACCCTGACCACCGAGCAGGATGCTCACCTTGCCCTTCCCGGCCTGTTCCGGGACGAGAGGGGAGTCGAAAAGGACCTGGGCCTGGACCTCAGCCGAGGCCAATACGAGAGGTTGGTCTTCCCCCTGGTGAAGAGGACCTTCGCGGTGTGCGATCAGGCCCTTCGGGATGCCCGGGTCAGCGCCGCCGACATCGCTGCTGTGGTTCTGGTGGGGGGCATGACCCGCTCTCCGCTGGTGAGGGAGGCGGTGGCTGGATACTTCTCTCGGCAGCCGGAAATGGGGGTGAATCCCGATGAAGTGGTGGCCATGGGCGCCGCCATTCAGGCAGCCAACCTCATCAACGTCATTTCGGGCGCTCGCGCCCCCGACTCCCTGCTTATCGACGTGACTCCCCAATCTCTCTCGGTGGGAACGGTGGGGGGCTTTACCGAGCGAGTCATCGAGCGCAACTCCCCCATCCCCGCCAGCGCCTCCCGGGTATTCACCACCATCCGCGATGGCCAGACTGAAGTGAAGATCCGCGTTTTTCAAGGCGAATCTCGTTCCGCTGCCGAGAGTGAGCTGCTCGGCCAGTTCAGCCTTCCCGAATTGCGACCGGCCCCACGAGGGGAAATTCGGGTGGAAGTCACCTTCGACATCGACAGCAACGGTATCCTGAACGTGTCCGCTGAGGATCTGGAGACCGGCCGCTCCACCTCCATCCAGATTGACGCATCAGTGGGATTGCGGCCTGACGAGGTTCAGGAAATGCGATTCGACTCCCTGGGGTTCTGAGCCGACATCACTTTGCCTGACGAGGAAACGGATGGAAATCGACATCAAGACCCGTGTGGAGATCGAGGCCATCGCCTCCATCGTGGACGGCCTGGATTATTACCAGGTTCTCCAGGTGCAGAAAGAGGCGGCCTTGCCTGCCATCGAACGGGGATTCGCTAGTGAATCCAAGAGGTTCCACCCCGACAGGTTCCTGGGAGTCAACGACCCTGAGGTCACCCGCAAGGTGGCCCGTATCTACAAAAAGGTGGCCGAAGCCTGGTCGGTGCTCAAGGATCCTGAACTGAAGGCCATCTATGACCGCAAGCTCAGGGCCATGCCCACCGAGGCGACGCCCCCCTCCTCCCCGCCACCGACCATTCAGAAGGAGGAGTTGGTTCAGGAGAGGGAGGAGGAAAGGGCCGGTGCCCAGAGGGTCTGCACCACCCGGCAGGGGCAGAAATTCTACGATATCGCCATGAAGGCCCGCTTCTCCGACGACTGGAATGGAGTGGTGATGAACCTCAAGTTTGCCGCAGACTTCGAACCCGGCAACGACACCATCAAGGCACAACTGGCGGAAGCCCGGATCGCCCTGGACGAGCATCGCAAAAAAACCAAGAACCCCTATAAGATTCGCATCGTCTAGCCCGTCGCCCTCCTCTCTTTCCTTTCCGTTCCCCCTCCTCCTCCCCGCCCGTTGACGCCGAGCCCCCCCGATGCCATATTCGGTGGTGTCCTCCTCTCCAGTCAAACGAGCCATGATTCCCTCCCCCCGGATGTCCTTCCCCTTCCCTGCTGCCCTGGCCTTCGCCTTGGGCCTGGGCGCGTGTGGAGTGGGTGACGAGGAATTCCTTGCCGAGTTGGACTCGGGGCAGCATCCCCTGGGCAGCCTTCAGGCCCGGATCGATCTGGGGAATGAGCTTCAGCCCCCCTTCGTTGCCGATGAGGCGGTGGCCCTGATTTCTCCGGATGACGACGGAGGGGAGTTGGTCCTGCACGCTACCGATCGGGATGGGCGCCGGAGTCTGTCCCTGGTGATTTCCCTGGCTCAGACGGAGATCCCCGGCCTGGTGGACCTCACCCGGCATCTGGTGGTGTACACGGAGGTCGATGCCACCGGCCGCCCCCAGTTGGTCCTGGACGACGTCCCCGCCGGTACTCTGGAGCTTAGCGGGGATCTGGTGCCGGGTGGGGAGGTGGTGGGCACCTTCCAGTTCGATGTGCCCGAGGCCGAAGAAGAGGGGACCCCTTTGGTGGGACGCTTCGAGGGCTCCTTTGCCGCCCTGCTCCTGGCCGATCACCGCTGACCTCCCCGGCCCCCTTCGTCCTTCCCCCTGGACCGCCCCCTTTCCCCTCCCTCCCCAACTTACAGGCCTCGGGCCAGGGTATCCAGCCTGGCATTCTGGGCCGCCTTCAAGTCCCCCACCACGGTCAGGGCCAGGTTATGGGGCTGAAAAAGCTCCCGGGCCAGTTCGCGGATCTGGGTGGCGGTCACCCCCTCCACATCCGCCAGGCGCTGCTCCAGGGAAGGAGCGGTCTGAAACAAATCCGCTCCGGCGTACCAGGCAGCCAGTTTAGAAGGGCTGTCCAGGGAGAATTCCATCCCCAGCCGGTAACGCTCCCGGGCCCTCGCTAGCTCCCCCTCGTCCGGGCCTTTCTCAGCAAGTTCACGCAGGGCCTGGAGGACCTCCTGTAGGACTTTTCCCACCTTCCCCGGCCCGACCGAAGCCTCGATATCCAGGGCGCCGGTGTCCCAATACAGATCCAAGCCGCTTTCAATGGTGTAGGCCAGCCCCAGGCGTTCACAGATGCGCCACTGGAGGCGAGACGAGACCCCATCTCCCAGGATCCCCGACAAGAGTTGGAGGGCCGCCCCCCTGGAATCGTGGAGGGAGGGGGTGCGGAAGGAGAGAAGGAGATCGTCCTGGCTGCCCTCATGACGCACGAACACCGAGCGATACCCATCCACTTTTTCCCCATCCACTCCGATGACGGGAGGAGCCTCTCCGGAAGGCAGAGGAGAAAACACTCTCTTGAAGGCGTCCAAGACAGAGCTTTCATCCACCGGACCTGCCGCATAGGCGAGACAGCCAGGCCCGACCAGGGTGCGTCGATACCATCCCTCCACGTCTTTTCGGGAGAATCGTCGGATGTTGGTTTCCGGACCCAAAATGGGCATGCCTAGAGAGTGACCCGGCCACAAAGAGCGGCGAGACAGGTTGTCCAGGTCGATTTCCTGACCCGTGGCGTCCCTCTCCTGCAACCTCTCCTCCAAAATCAGCTCCTTCTCCAGGTCCAATTCCGCGAAGGTTGGCTGGAGGAGGAACTGACCGAGGAGTTCGATGGCTCGCTCGGTATGCCGGGGAGCCACGCAAAGGCTGTACAGGGAGTTGTCCCGGGCAGTGCTGCCCGAAAGGGGCCCCCCACAGGCCTCGATGGCCTGGTGCATGGACAGGGCGTCGGGAAAAGCCTGGCTCCCCCGAAACAAGATGTGCTCCAGGAGATGGGAGAGACCGTTGGTGGAGGGCGCCTCAAAACGGGGACCCGCGAAGGTGTACACCCCCACCTCCACCACATGAAGTTGGGGAGTGGGGAGGATCACCACCCTCATGCCCTGAGGCAGTCGTGCTCGGTGGACCGGAATCATGGAGACTCCTCCGGCCCGGATCGAGCCACGGAAAGCACATCCACCCTCTTCGCCCCCGCCTCCTTGAGCACCCGGGCCACCGCAGAACAGGTCGCCCCGGTGGTGACCACGTCGTCCACCAGGAGCACGCTGGCTCCTCGATAGGAAACGGAGGTCCCCGGCCTCAAGCCGAAGGCCTGGGCCACGTTGGCCTGACGGGCGGCCCGATCCAACCCCACCTGGGCCCCCACCTTCACCCGCCTCTCCAGATCTCGGGAAACGGGAAGCCGGGCCTGGGCGGCCAGGGGGCGAGCCAGGAGCCATGCCTGATTGAATCCCCTCTCCTGCTGGCGATCCCGGTGCAGGGGAATGGGGGCCAGGCAGTCGTAAGAGGTGAGATCGAGGGAGCGTCGGGCCTCTTCCAGGAGCAGGCTCCCCAGGAAGGGCACCAGCCTCTGCTGACCCTGGTACTTCAGCCGCTGAAGGAGGTCCTTCAACTCCCCTTGATAGGGACCCCAAGCTCGGGCCCGGTCAAACGCGGGAGGGTGATCCAGGCACAGCATGCACTCCCGCCCCCGCTCGGACGAAATCCCCACCCCACAGCGGTCACATCGGGGTCCGGTAAAGGGGCGGAGCCGGCCCTCGCAGGAAGAGCACAGGCGTTCCCGACGCTGGGCGGGAAGGGGGGCTTCACAACCGGGGCAAGTGGGAGGAACAAACAGCCCCACCACCGCGTCAGCCAGGTCCTTGAGTCGGTCACCGCTCATGGGTTGTGATAGGGCTCCCCTCGGGTGAGGGTGCCGGCCCGGTAGAGTTGTTCGGAGAGAACCAGACGGGCCATGGCGTGGGGCAGGGTGAAGGAGGACAGGCGCAGCACCACGTCCGCCCTGGCCTTGACCGCCGGAGAAAGGCCATAGGGCCCCCCAATCACGAAGGCCACCTCACCCACCCCATTCCCCCCACACCGCTCCAGGAAGGAGGCGAACTCCTGGGAAGTCCACGCCACCCCTCCCTCATCCAACACCACCACTCGGGTGGCCGGGTTCAGCTTCTGAAGAATACCCTCCCCTTCCACCACTCGGGCTACCTCGGGCTGGCGCCCCGGCTGGGGATGATCCCTCACCCACACCGCCTCGGTCGTGAAATAGCGCTGACATCGCTCCAGGTAGACCCCCGCCTGCTCTTCCATGGGAGACCGCTTGGGACGCCCCACCGCCACCAGGCGAATCTTCACTTTCTCTGACCTCAGCCGGCCTGGATGCGACCCGCTACCTGCCAGGGGGGAGGCTCCACTCCGGGAATGGGAACGCGGGGGGCATCGATCCACAGGCTTTCCAGATCATAGAATCCCCGCACATCGGGGCCAAAAACGTGGACAATCACCTCTCCCAGATCGATGAGGGCCCATCGTCCGCTGGCCACCCCCTCGGCTCCCAACACCGCCCAGCGAGAGGCACGCGCCAACCCCTCCACTCCGTCGGCAATGGCCTGCACGTGGGTCTGGGAAGTGCCGGAACCGATGAGGAAATAATCCGCCACCGAAGTGAGCTTGCTGACATCCAGGAGGATGAGGTCCTCCGCCTTCTTGTCCAGGGCAGCCTGGGCCAAGGCCAGGGCCTTCTCGCGGGAATCTTCCAAGAGCCTCCAGTGCCAGCCTGTTGTGCGGCCGGTCGGATCAAAAACAGGAGAGGTCAGCTTCGGAGAGGCTGGGCGTTTTCCAGGAGGAGGTAGCTCTTGCCCTCCACCACCAGTTTCCTTCCGGTCAAGGACAGATGGGCCTTGCCCCCCTGGTTCCTCACCGTGACACCCAGGGAGCGGGCCAGATCGTTGTCCACCACATCCAGGGTTTCCCCGGTGGAAGCCGTAAGGGTGAAACGCACCGGACAGGACCCGGTGGGGCAGGAAGAGCAGTCAGACGCCGAGAACTTCCCCTCCACCTGCACTGGCTGCCCTTGAGAAAGGACGCGGGCCGCCGTCACCCCCATGGATTTCTCGTAGGGGCAATCGGTGGTTCCTGCCGCCTTGGCCCGCCGACAATGCTCCGGCATGGGTCCGTCGGAGAAGGTGGCGGTGGCGGCCGTGGCGTGGGCCTTGGACCGGTCGCAGTGTTCCTTCCCCTCGGCCGAGGCGGTGGTGGCCGTGGCGTGGGCCTTGGATCGATCACAATGCCCCTGCGCCTTCCCCTCGGTGGAGGCGGCGGTCATGGCCATGGCCCTCACCCCTTCTCCAGACCCCTGATCGTCGGCGTAGGCCACGGCCTGGCTCGATGAGCGGCTGCAGAAGCTCCCGCAAAGGAAGCCCTGCGAGGCAAATCCCCCCACCACCAGGGCGGCGACGGGGACGAGGGCGGTAAAGAACCACTTGGTTGAAAGCATGAGATCTCCAAAGGTGCGCGGCGCTGGCCGAAATTATGGGTCCGCCGGCCCCTTTCGTCAACGGAGTTATCGGGCCATGGGCACGCCCTTGGGAAGGCGGGGAAGGGTGGGAATGGGGAGGTCGTCGGCGATTCGAGAGGAGGCCGCCGCGTCGATTTCTTCGGGGAGAGGGCTGGGAATATCGGGATCGATCCCCACATCGGTACGCTGCTCCTGGTAGGAAACACTGACCTCCCCCTCGGAGAGAGTCCCCCCGCGCAGTCGCACCGCGTACCGCCCCTCCCAGGACTCGGCCAGTCGGTTCCCGGTATCGAGATCCGCCCAGGTTTCTCCAGAAAACGCCGTCATTTCCTGGCGATCCACCGCCCGGGCGCTCCGCGCTCCCGCCCCGTCTTGGCCAGCGAGAGGAGCGGCCGGCGGACCCAGGGCCATGCGGAACCCCTGGCAGGGGCGGCCGGCAATCTCTTTGTCGGGAAGGGGTTCGTACACAATGCGGGGCAGGAAAGGGGCGATGGCCCGATCCCGGAACACCAAGGACTTCTGGAGATCCCCTAAAGCGTCATCCCCCGGAGAGGCGGGAATGTACTTTCCATCGGAACGTCGGGACCACCGGGCCGCCCCGTCGTTGACCCTCTGTCTCAGGATCCTCTTGCCCTCCTCCTCCTGGAACCACCATCGGGTCAACGAAGCAAAACGCAGCTCCGTCCGGACATCCTTGTCCTTGCCCCGGGTCCCCGCCCCGTTGCGAACCACCAGGGTTCCCACGAAACGATGGGGCCCAAGAGCCTGCAACGTACCCACCGACATGGGACGGGGGGCCACCCTTTCCCCGTCCGCCCCTCCCGAGCCCCCCCTCCTTCCTCCACACCCCCACAGCAGGGTCAAGGCAAGGAGAAAGAGCCATCCTGAGCAGGAAACGGCCCTGTTCGCCTTTCCCCTCACCCCGTCCCCTTTCCTCGGCTTCTCTCCAACCGAAGGGACACATCGTTGACCAACTCCCGCAGCCCCTGGCCTGTTACCGACGAGATCACCCGCACCGAGCACCCGAGATCGCGAAACCGGCCCACCACTTCGGCGACTTCTTCACTGGAGACGGTGTCGACCTTGGTCAACACCACCATCTGGGGGCGGCGGGCCAGTTCGGGATCGAAGGACTGCAACTCCTGCTGGATGATCGCCATGCGCTCCTCGGGAAGCTGGGTCCCATCTAAAGGCGAAAGGCTGATCAAATGGAGGAGAAGATGGGTCCTCTCCACATGCCTCAGGAATCGATGGCCCAGCCCCGCTCCCCGATGGGCCCCCTCGATCAACCCGGGAATGTCTGCCACCACAAAGGAGCGCGGATCCCGAGAGTCCCCATATTTCACCACCCCCAGTTGGGGCTCCAAGGTGGTGAAGGGATAGTCGGCGATGCGCGGTCGGGCTGCGGAAATACTTGAAATCAATGTTGATTTTCCGGCGTTCGGCATGCCGAGAAGCCCCACATCCGCCATCAGCTTCAGTTCCAGGCGCAGGCGAGCCTCTTGGGCAGGCTCCCCCAACTCCCTTTCCACCGGGGCGCGATTGGTGGAGGTGGCGAAGAAGGCGTTTCCCTTGCCCCCCTTGCCTCCCTTCAAGGCCACGAACCGGGCTTCGTCCTTTTCCAGATCCGCCAGGATCTCCCCGGAGGCGGCGTTGAGAATCACCGTCCCCACGGGAACCTCCACCACCAGGTCCTCCCCCGAGGGTCCCGTTTTCAGCGCCCCCAGGCCGTGCCGACCCGGAGAAGCTACGAAACGAGAGGCGTACCGCAAATGCAGGAGGGTGTTGCGATCCCGGGTGGCCTGGAACACCACCGAGCCCCCCTGACCGCCGTCGCCGCCGTCGGGACCGCCCCGGGGGACGAACTTCTCCCGCCGCCAATGGACGATGCCATCGCCTCCCTTCCCCGAAGACGCGTCGAACTCTATTTCGTCAAGAAACTTCATGGCAGACGTGGATTTTCATGGGGATCTGCAGGGCAGGGCCGGAGAAGCGCCCCACCCCGAAGGCGGCACAACCTCACCGATCATTCTGGGGGCGACTCTTGAAGGCGGCAAGCTGGGACGAAGGTCCCGGAAGAAGGAGCGGGCAAAAAACCAGGACCCATCACCGCCACTCTGAAGGTGGAGCCGACGACGGATCTCTCCGCTCAGGCGTCGGCGGAAACCACCGAGATGGTTCGCTTGCCGCCCCGGTTCACCCCGAACTTCACCACCCCGTTCATGAGGGCAAACAAGGTGAAGTCCCTGCCGGTTCCCACGTTGTCTCCGGCGTGAAAGCTGTTCCCCACCTGACGGATGAGGATGCTTCCGGCGGTGACCACCTGGCCGGCGTATCGCTTGATCCCCCGGCTCTGCCCCTGGGTGTCACGACCGTTTCTGGAGCTTCCCTGACCTTTTTTGTGAGCCATCTCACACCTCGTCCCGACCGTCGCTGAGCGAGCCGGGGAAAAACGGGGAAGGGCGCACCCTCTCCCCTCTGGGGTCTCAGCCGGCGATGCCGGTGATGCGAATGCCGGTGTACTGACGACGGAAGCCGCGCTTGCGGTGGTAGTTCTTGCGGCGCCGGAACTTGAAGATGATGACCTTGCGATCCTTGCCCTGGGCAACGATTTCGCCGACCACCGACGCTCCGTCCACCAAGGGCTTGCCGATGCGGGGAGCCTCTCCCCCTCCCACCAGCAACACGCCGTTCAGGGACACGGTGTCCCCCACAGCGCCGTCCATCCGGTCAAAGCGGATGACGTCGCCCTCGGCAACCTTGTACTGCTTGCCACCCTGGCTGAGGATTGCGTACATCGGGACGGAGACTCCTGCTGAAAACCGACGCCCGCAAGGCGCCACGAGGAAGGGGCGGATGGGCTCCGCACCACTGGGGAGCCCGGCATTATAGAGGGGAGTGGTAGGGTGTCAAGAGTCTGGAGCGGGAAGCCGTCACCCCCTCACCCCGCCACTCCCGCCACCGCCACCATCCCCAGCCCTCCCAAGGACTCCTGCATCACTCGCACCGAAAACCCATGATTCTCCAGGAGCAACGCCAGCTCCTCCTCGCTGAACCTCCCCTCCACCCCGCTGGCCATCCTCCACAGGGTCATGGACAGGGCGAAGCGGGGGTCCTTCTTTATCGCCTCTCCCAGGGCCAGCCTCCCTCCCCGGCGGGGTTCCAGCAGCAGCAGCCTGCCTCCCGGTCGCAGCACCCTTCGCACCTCTGCCAGCACCTTTTCCCTCTCCGGAACCAGGTAGAGGAAGGAGTGCCCGGTGGCCACGTTGAAAGAGTGGTCTGGGAAGGGAAGGGCCCGGGCGTCGGCGTGCTGGAGATGGATGCGATCCCGGGCGGAAGAGGCGGCCACTCGGGGGCGGGCTCGGGCCAGCATTCCTTCTGAGTAATCCACTCCGGTCACCCGCAGGGAGGAATCCGCCTCAGCCAGGGTGATGGCCGACACCCCAGGCCCCGTTCCCAGGTCCAGGACCTCCCGGCGGGTCTCCCCTTCTGGCACCGGGGGAAAGTGCTGGAGGAGGCTTCGCACATGCCCCCTCCACACCTCCTGGGCGGTCATCCAGTCGTAGAGGGGAGCCCCCAGGGTGAAGGTTCTCGCTCCCATGATTCTCATGGTCGGCCTCCTTTTCTTCCGGCGGCATCATGCCATGCCCGCTCAAGACCGGGAGCCACCTTCTCCCAGGAGCAGCGAGCCAGCACCCTCTCCCGGCCTTCTGGATGGGGACCCTCGGTCAGCCCCCTTTCCACTGCTCGGCGAATCGATTCCAGGTCGGCGGGGTCACAGGGAAGCACCACCTCTCCCAACAGATCGGTGAGGTAGCCCGCCGTCGTGGACACCACCGCACACCCCTGCAGCGCCGCCTCCAGGCTCACTCTCCCCACCGACTCCCCCCAACTCGCCAGGACATGAACGGCGGAGGCCGCCATGGCAGAACGCACCACCGGGAGGGGCTGGGAACCGAACCACTGAACGTGGGGATATCGTCTCAGACGCGCCCGAAATCGTGCCGCGTACCGGGGATGACGGGGATTCATGGCCCCGATGAACGCCAGGGGATGGCCCACAGGCCCCAGGGCATCCAACACCGCCAGGGAGTTCTTCAGGGGCTCGATACGACCCACACAAAGGATTCCCCGTCGATCCCACCGGGAAAGTTCTTGAAATTCCTTTGGATTCTCCTTATCGACCCCAAAAACCGCCGTGTGAACCACCCTCCCCGGTACCCCTTCCCCCGGTTCCAAAAGCAGGCGGGTCACCTCCTCCTCCTCCCGGGAACAGGTCCACAGCACCAGGGCCACCGACCGCAGCAGCTCCCGCTGAAGCTCCCTCCAGGAGGCCTCTCTGGGAAGAAGCCGCGCCAGATCCGGATGACGATGCCGCAGCCACCGCAGCCTGAGGGCTTCCCCTTCCTCCACCCCCAACCAGGAGAGGGGGGAGAATCGACCTCCCCCTTCTTGTCGATACCGGTGCAGGTCATGGTGAAGGGGGGAAAGAACCACAGGAATCCCCCGCCGCCTGGCCTCCTGCACCACCACCCAGGCCTCGTAGGGTCGGGTCAGGTTCCAGACGTGGACCGCATCCACCCCATCCCACTGAGTAGGAAGTCCGTCCCAGACGCGAACATCCGCACCCAAGGCCCTTCCTGCCTCCGCCGCCTCCGAGGCGTGGAGGGAATCCCCTCCCGGGGTCCTCTCGGCGTCCACCCTCCGACACATCCACACCCGCAGGGGAGGATTCATGGAGCCTGGGGCCGACGAAGGGCCTCCCCGGCGTGCCCTCCCGGGCCGTCCGCCGCCAGGATCCCCGGCAGGGGCTTCAGGAGTCCCCTCGCCAAGGACCTCCACAGTTGCCTCTCCGACGAAGTGCCCTGGAGGCTGCGAGCCAGGCTGACCAGAAACAGAGCCCCCCGCAACAACCCCGCCTCTCCCCTTCCCCTCTCCCGAGCGACGTAGCGGAGCCGGCCTGCGAAGATCCGTCGGCGCCTCTCCTCGTTCCAGTTCTCGCTGCCGACGTGAACCAGGGGGCGGGTTCCCAGGAGTGCCACCCTCCTTCCCTCCCTTCTCACCCGCGCCGCCAACTCCAGATCAGTGGCAAAGAACCAGAACGATTCATCAAAACCTTTGATTTTCCTTAAGAATTCCGTTGGACCCGCCAGGGCAGCTCCCAGGGCCCACCCCACGTCCACGACCTGATGAGGGGACGGATGTCTGGCCTCCCGAAACGGCCCCGCCCATCGCCTCCACCCCGATTCCCCCTCCCAGGCCGATGGCTGATGGCGACCATCGGGGTAGCGCAGGGGAGGAGCCAGGAGTCCCAGGGAGGAATCGGACTCCAAAGCCTCCACCAGCTCCGCCAGAATCCGGCCCTCGGGGAGGGTGTCGGGATTGAGAAACAGCACCCAAGGGGCGCGAATGTGCAGGAGGCCCCGGTTGTTGCCGGTGGAGAAACCCACCTCCTCCCGGTTGCCCAGGTAGCGCACCTGGGGATGGGCCAGGCACACCGCTTCGGTGTCATCGACCGAGGCGTTGTCGTAGACCACCACCTCCAGGGGAAAGGGGGGAGGATCCTCCTTCAGGCGGGCGAGGCAAGCCTCCAGATGGCGGGCGTCGTTGCGGGTGAAGATCACCACTCCCAGGCGGGGAGGGGAGCCTTCCGCAGGAGCGAGGTGGGGAAGGGCCCCGGGCATGGGCAGCTAAAACCCCGTCAGGAACGGGATAGAGGAGGAACGGGGTAGGGAGGAAGGGTGCGGCCGAGTCCTCCCAGGAGGGCCTGCTCCCAACCCGGCACGTCCAGCATGCGCCGGTGAGCTGCCTGGTTGCGCCCCAGGTCATCGCAGCTCTTTTCACAGCCGCAGGCAGCCTCAGGATCGTTGCCGATGAGTTGGAAGAAGGGGTCTTTCTTCTCCACCACCCGGGTCTTGCGGCGGAAATAGCGCTGCTTGGGGCCGTTCCAGATTTCGGGGAAGGGGGTCTCGTGAAGGTTGCCGATGGGGATGCGGTGGCTCTTGAGGCAGGAGGTGACCTTGCCGTCGGGCATCACCCGGGCGAAGGTCCAGCCGATGTAGCAGGGGAAGGTGTGGACGATGTTGGCGTCGTGATTTCCGGTGATGGAATCGGGGGAACCGATCCGCCGCAGCCACATGTCGTAGTTGTAGAGAACCCCTTCCAGCCCCTGGCGAGCCAACCTTTCCCTCACCTTCACCGAGTCCCGATACAGGCGCTGCCTCTGCTCCTCGTTGAAGAGGATGGCGTCGGTGGCCCCGGGAATGGTATCCACCACGGTGAACTCCACCCACTCCGAGCCGGTCTCCAAGGTGAAGTCCACCATCGCCTCCATCTCGTGGTAGTTGATGTTGGAGACGACGTGGTAGACCTTGATGAGGGGCTTGTTCTTCTTGCGGCGGTTGAGAAGAGTGAGGTTCTCCTTGAGACGCTTGAACTGCTCCTCGGTCTTGTTGGGGTGGGTACGGGCGTAGGCCTCCGGTGAGCCGGCCCAGATGGACACGGTCATCTCGTCCAGCCCCAGATCCAGGATCCGATCCAGCACCGGCCCTTCCACCAGGTTGAAGTTGGTGTTGACGTAGCAGTACATCCCCGCCTTCTTGATGGTCTCAATCACATCGAGGATGCGGGGATGGACGAAGGGGTCTCCCCCTCCCGCCATGTAGATCTCCCGGGTGCCCAACTCCTTCAGGTCGAAGATGAGTTTTTCGATCATCTCAAAGGGGAGCTGCTTGCGCTTCTCTTCGTCGGGAGGGGCGTGCTCATTCAGCAGGGGAGAATGGAGCCAACAGGCGATGCAGTCGTTGTTGCAGCGGTTGGTGATGTCCAACTGCACCAGGTAGGGGCCGGTGAAGGCCAGTTCCCCATGCACCATGCCGATGAGATCCCGCCTCTCGTCGATGTATCGATTCAGCAGGGCGGGAGCTTCAGGGAGGCGGCCCAGGTCCGAAGGAGAAAGGGAGATGGGCCTTGAGGAGGGCCGAACCCCGGCAAAGGGACGCAGGCTGGGATCACGGGGTCTCACCAGGCGAATCCCTGGGGCTTCCACCAAGAGCCCGCTCCCTCCCCGGAAGGCGTCCGGAGAATCTGCCCGGCCCACCCCCCCTGAGAAGGGGCGCGGGGACTCCTCCCCGGTCCCATCCGAGACCATGCCCTGTCCCATCAAACCCGCCCAGGGTGGTCCCGCCTGAACATCCGCATCCGCAGGGGCCATCCCGGTGGGGTTTCTCGCCCCTTCATCGTCCCCAGTGGGGCCCCGGCCTTTGAGGGGGGGCCGGCCATCGGGATGGAGGCCGTGGAGTTCCCGACCCCTTCGGTAGGCAGCGTGAATGCGGGCGGCGGTGGCCCCCCAGGAGAAGGTGGATTCGGCCCTGGCCCGAGCCAGCCTGCCCAACTCCTCCCGCCGTGCCGGATCCCGCAGGAGCCCCTCCATGCCGTCCACCAGGGAGGAGACCGAGCCGGGCTGGACCAGGTGTCCGCAGCGCCCCTTGTCCAGCATCTCCACCACTTCCCCCACCGCCGACGCCACGATGGCCTTGCCTGAGGCCATATACTCCACCACCTTCAACGGGCTCTTGGTGCGAACCTGGGGAGTGTCTTCAAAGCAGGCCACCGCCACATTCGCCGCCGCCATCCAATCCGCCGCCTCTTCGTGAGGCACCGAACCGGTGAACCGCATCACCGAGTCCAATTCCAGGGAATCCGCCAGTTGCCGAAGCTCCCTCTCCCGGGTTCCTGAGCCCACCACCGCGAACCGGGCCTCGGGCATCCGGTGGCGCAGTTCCAAAGCAGCCCTCACAAACAGCTCGGCAAATTGGGCCTGATGGAGCTGGCCCACGTACACCGCCAAGGGGGCCTCTCCCAGCTCCATGGCGATTCGCAGGGGCCGGCCGTCCCGATGGGGGTGGAACCGCCTGAGGTCGGCGCCCACCGGAGCCCAACTCAACCGGTCTTCGGGAACCCCCAAAGCCAACGCCTGTTCGCGCAGGGCGGAGGAGGCCACCGACACCGTATCCGCCAGCCGGGGAAGGGCCCTCTCCAGGGCATCGATCTTCTCGGCCACCTTGGGATCGTGGGGGCCGGAGCGATAGATGGCCGCCTCCCAATCATCCCAGTCGTAATGGACCGGGATCCCCCTCAGGAAGGCGGCGGTGGTGGCAGGCAACGAGGCATGGGCAAAGCACTTCTGGTAATGAACCACATCGGCCCATCCCGCCAGGCGGGTCAGGATGGACATCTTCTTCAGGCCGAAGCGGGCGTGACGAACCAGGGGAATGACCTCGAAGGGGAACTCCTGGCGGTGGGCGGCCAGTTCAGGGGGCACCTCGTGGCGAGCCAGGTGGTAGACGAGCTTCACCTCGCAGCCCATGTGAACCAGGGCCGTGGCAATCGAGGTGATACGAACGGTCCACGGCTCCAAGGGCTCGTAGATATCGTGGGGGTGAACCATCAGGACGCGCATGGATGTCCCTGGGGTGCGCAGCACCGCCTACAGCTTGCCCAATGACTCGTCACTCCACAAGCGAATCAGCTCAGCGGAGGCTCGCAATCGTCCCGCCGCCCCTCGAATCCGTTGACGGGGCTGGACGATCTGGGTGCCAGGGATGGGGCGAGGGGGTGGCTCCCCTCGCTGACCTCCTTGGGGGGCCTCTCCTGGAAAAAACTCTCGCTCCGGACTCTCTTCGCCCAAAGGACCCTCCCTCTTCCCCTCCTCCGCCACCTCCGCCTCTCCCCGAATCCCCTTCCACCGGTCTCTGACGGAACGAATCCCCAGTTTGAACGGTGGGGTGGCCCGCAGCTCTCCCAGGGCCTTCTCCACGTTGGCGGCATGAACACGGAACACCTCGGCCTTCCCCAGCGCCTCGTCCCTCTCCCGGACGATGTCGGCGATGCGCTGATGCAGGGAGGCCCTCTCCTCCATCAGGCCATCCCTTTCGCCGATGAGTCCGGCCACCCGATGACGCAGCCCCTCCAACTCGGTCCCCCGGGCCTCTAACTCCTCCGCCAGGTGGTCTCTCTCCTGGATGTGCTCCTCCACCTGTCCTTGCAGGGTGGCGCGCTGCTGCTCGCCGCTCCTCTCCAGGTCCCGGGCCAGCTCCCGGGCCTGTTCCCTCTCCCGCAGGGCTTCTTCCAGCCGCATCTGGACGTGATCGTACCGGGCGGCAAACTGCCCCTCCGCCTGCAAACGCAGGGATTCCATCATCCGGGCCTGTTCCTCTGCGGAGGCCGTCACCCGATCCCTCTCCCCTCGCAGCGCCCGAAGATCGTCCTCGGCCAGGGCCAGGGCCCGGTCCCTCTCCCGGGAGATGTCTCGAACCTCCTCCTCGGCAATGGCGATCTGGGCGGTGAGACGATCGGTGAGCTGGGTCCTCTCCGCGATGTACTCGGCGTGGGTGAACTTCTCCCGCTCCGCCGCCTGGAGGCGCACCAACTCCAACTCCTGACGGACCAGGGCCACCCGCGTGGAGGCGATCTCGGTCAGCACCGAGGGGCCTCGGGTGCGAGGAGGAAGGGCCTCCATCCACGCCGCCAGGGAAGCCGTGGCCACCTTGGATTGGTGAACGGCGTTGAACAGCTCCCGGGCATGATTCCCCCTGGCCTTTACCACCTGGGGCTTCCGGGCCAGTTCCCGAACCAGGGTGGCCACACCCCGCCGATCCTCCGGATCCACCAGCCACCCCGCCTGCGCCCCCTCGATCTCCTGGGCCAGCTCCCCGTGTCCGGAATACACCACCGGCAGCCCCGCCCACAGGTATTCCACGGTGCGGGTGGTCATGGCCAGACGCCGCTCCGGATTGTCTGCATAGACGTCAAAGGCGACGGTGGCCCATCCGGTCAGAATCTCCCGATACCGGGCGTGGGAGACCGCCTCCATCCTCTTCACTCCGGAGAGTCCGGGCAGGGCGGCATCCAAGGCCGGCCAGGGAGAGGTTCCCCCGTCCACATCCGTCAACAGGGAGGCCTTGGGATGATCCAGGTACAGGTGAAGCTCCCCTCCCCTCATCCCCGAAAGGGCGTCAGCGGCTCCAAAAATCGCCGCCCTGGAATCGATCCACGGCCAGCGGGTGCCCCCGTACACCATGCGTAATCCGCGCTCCCCTGGCGTTCTCTCCGCCCCTTCCTCGGGAAGGCAGAGGGGAAGGACGGAGATGGGGGAGCGGGTGAGATCCATCCCCGAGAGGAGGGCAAAGGCGGTGAAGTAGTCCTTCTGACGCTGACCGGGGACCAGAAGGTGATCCGCCCGCTGCAGGGCCTCGATCTTGGTGGAAAGGTCCGCACCCAGGTGAAGTTCCTTGCGGCGAAACAGATTCTCCAGGGTCAACGAGCCGTGCAGGTCGATGACCACCGGGAGATCCACCCCGGAGAGCCAGGTGACCAGCCCCCACTGCTCCACCAGCAACACGTCGGGAGAGGCCACCGCCACCGTTCGAAGCAGTTGGCCGGGCTGGAAGGCGAACCGCTTCAATTCCTCGGGGGCGTCCTCGGGGAGGTTCCGAGCGTCCACCCCATGGAAGACCCGATGTCCATGCCAGGCCAGTCCGGCGGCAAGGGACCCGATGCGGAGTCCTCCCCCCGACACCGGGTGACCAGGAAGGGGGGGAGGATCGGAAGACAGGCAGAGGATCGTCCGGCGCATGGCAGCCTCGCGGAGGGGGCGGGAATGTAGCAGACCTGGGGACTCGGGGGGACGGTGAAGTCTCAAGACCGGGGCCACCCCCTCCTTCTCCTCAGGCAGGTCATCCCCAAGCAGGCCACCGCCATCCACCCCGGCAACGGCGACGAATCCCCCTGGCTGCACCCTCCACAGCTCGACTCAGGAGCCCCGTCATCGTCGCTCCCGGGGGAGGAGTCGTCGTCTCCAGAAGCATCGTCATCGTCTCCTTCCACATCGTCATCGCCCTCGATCTCAGCGGTGAGGGTCAGGGAAAAATACAGGGAGTCTTCCCCTCCATCTCCATCCTCCACCCGAAGTTCGATGGGCCAGATTCCCGCATCTTCACTGACCGGTATGAAGGAGACCAGCCCGTCAGGGTGAATCCACATCCCCTCGGGAAGGTCGCCGGAGAGACTGAAGCGGAGATCGTCGTCACCCGGATCCGTCGCCGCCGCCGAGAAGGTGTAGACCTCCCCTGCCCTCCCCGAGTCGGGGGGAGAAGCGGCGATCCCGGGAGGGACGTTGGTGATGGTGAACCCAATGGACTCTTCCCTCACCTCTCCCCCTGCCGTCTCGAATCGGAGCAGGAGGGTTCCATCTTCGACGTCATCGGTGGGAACACAAAGGGGTTCCAGTCCCTCCCATCCGGTGCAGGTGTCCTCCCCCAGAACGCCGGGATGGGAGGAGAACCACTGCACCCTCCAGGCGATCTCCCCTCCACAATCGTCCACATCCGCCTCTCCCCCCAAGGACAGCTCCCCTCCCTCCTCCACCACCACAACGACCCCGGCGGTAAACCAGGAGAGGGTCAGGTCCACGAACCCATCGCAATCGTTGTCCCGGCCGTCTGAACAGTGCTCGGCCTCGCCGGGATGGATGTCGGGGTCCAGGTCGGCACAGTCCCCGTCGCAGAGGCTGAACCCGTCTCCATCCCCATCCACCGACTCGTCGGTCATGCCGTCGCAGTCGTTGTCGATTCCGTCGCAGGCCTCGGCAGCGTTGGGATTCACCGAGGGGTTCTCGTCGTCACAGTCCCCTCCACACACCGAGGAGCCGTCCCCATCGAAATCCTCGGGCTGGATGGAGGGATCCGAGTCGTCACAATCCCCCTGGCATTCGGCGTACCCATCGCCGTCGGCGTCCAGCTCCAAGGGGCCAGGGGAGCCATCACAGTCCTGGTCGAGGGCGTCGCACCCCTCGTCGGCACCGGGATGGAAGCTGGCGTCGGTGTCATCACAGTCTCCATCGCAGCCGGTGGAGCCATCGTGATCCCCGTCCTCCTCGATAGCGGGGAGGGCTCCATCACAGTTGTTGTCCTCCTCGTCACACTGCTCGGCCGCCCCGGGATGAGTGAGGTCCGAGCCGTCATCACAGTCCCCCTCCTCCACTGAAAACCCGTCCCCATCGGCGTCATCTACCGATTGATTCCAGAGGATCACCAGCCCCATCGAAGGATCGGCCAGGAGGGCATCGGCCACCCCATCCCCGTCCAGATCCGCCAGCGCCAGGGCTTCGGGGGTGTAGGCCGAGGCGTAGGGCACCGGGAAGGTGGTGGCTCCCCCCAACGCTCCGCCGGTCTGTTCATGGGCGGAGAAGGCCTGCCAGCCGTTGTGCAGGGTGCCTGCGTCCTGGTCCCCATCCGAGTCCAGGTCGGCCAGGGCCACCGCGGAAGGGGTGTTGTAGGTGCTGAAGGAGACCGGGGAATCCAACGTCCCCGAAACGTTCTGCTTGAAGATTCCCAGATATGCGTAGGGAGAATTGGTGCCGTAGCTGACCACCACATCCGCCCTGCCATCACCGGACACGTCGCCCACGGCAATCCCCCGGGCGTCCACCCCCGAGGCCACGTCGTATCCTGCCCCGGCCTCGAAACCGGCCGGCACCCTCTTGATGATCTGCACGTCCTTTCCCCCGGGGTAGGAGGGGTTCACCACCGCCAGATCCACGTCCCCATCCGCGTCCAGATCCCCCGCGTCCAGCCCGGTGCTGCCGGCCAGGGTCAGCGCGACCGTCACCGCTGCCCCCAAGCCCCCTCCTCCCTGCATGTAGATGTGGATGGGAGAGGAGCCCCCCGAGGCCGCCAGATCGGTGCGCCCGTCCCCATCGAAATCCGCGGCCACCGCTGCGTACAGAGGGATGGAGGCGGACAGGAGGGTGGGACCGCCAAGAGCTCCCGAAGCGCTACCCCACAGCACAGACACCCCCGATGCCCCCGCCACGGCCACATCCAAGTGCCCGTCATCATTGAAGTCTCCCGCCGCGAGCCCCCGAGGATCGGCGTCACTGAGGAGGTGGGATTCCAGGAGACACAGGACCCGGTAACCGCAGGAAACGTAGGTGTAGAGGGTGTTGTCCCCGGAGAGGTAGGGGTCGGGGCCGGAGAGGGCCAGGGCGTCCGCATCCCCATCGCCGTTGAGGTCGGCCGCCAGCACCGCGGTGGTGGCAGGCCCGGCTCCGTAGGTGACATACCCGGTAAAATCCAGCGACGCCCGGGCGGGGAGAGGGGAGAGCACCCCCCCAAGGAGGAGGGAGAGGATGAATGGGGAAGCGCGCACGGAAGCACCCCGGGGTAGGTGATTGTACACCCGAGGAGGGCCCGCCTGGAGGAAGGGAGGATTCGGCACAGGGGCCTCGAACTCCGCGGAGCTCAACCGACCGGCTACCCCAGCTTGAGCCGGGCCACCGTCGCCCCCCAACCGCTCCGATCCCCGGAGAGGGAGAAGGAGATCACCGAGGGGTGGCCCCTCAACACCGAATGCACCTTCTCTCGCAACTGCCCCGAGCCCTTGCCATGGATGAGGCGAACCTCCTGGATTCCTTTGTCCTTGCAGGCATCCAGGTAATCCGAGACCAGGTTTTTTACCTCCCTGGGGTGGAAGTGATGCAGGTCCAGCACCCCGTCAATGGGCAGCTCCACCACCTCCTCCTCGGGAGGGGCCGGGGGCTCCTCAGGCACGGGGGGAGAGCTCACTTTCCCCCGGCAGCCAGGTGGGCGGGGTCCCCGAAGTGGTGGACGGGATTCTCCAGCATGTCCCGCAGGGTTCGGGACATCACCGCCGCGTGATACCCATCGATGAAGCGGTGGTCGAAGGTGGCGTTGATCTTCATGACCTTGCCGGGGATCACCTGATCCCCCGACACCACCGGCACATCCCGCACCGACCCCATGGCCAGCACCAGAGGCACCCGGGAATAGGGCACCAGGGGGGCGTAGGCGGTGTCCAATCCCAGGGAGCCCACGTTGGTGATCATCACCGAGCCGAAGGGATCGTTGGGAATGCCCGCCCAGCGGAGATCCAGGTTCAGGGCCACGGTGACGAAGGAGAGGAAGCGGAGCATGGCGTTGAGAAGCAGGAAGGGAACCACCTTGAACAGGCCCCGGCTTTTCTCCAGGGCGGGATCGCTCCGAGCCCTGACCGCGGCGATCTTCCCCTCCAATTCCTCCACCAGTTGGAGGAGGGACTTCTGCTCCACGTCGTAGAGGGTGGCTCCGGAGAGATCGATCTTGTCCGCCCCCTCGTCCGTCAGCACGACTTGAAGAAAAACGCCAATCCTCTTTCGGAGATAGACCCGATTCCACCTCAGCACGGCGTTGGCGTCAGGCACCTTCTGAAGGGTGTGGGCCATCGCCTTGGCCACCATATGGGTGACGGTGAGGCGCTTGCCGGTGTGCTGCCGGAAGGCCTCCACGTATTCCACCGCCTTCTCCATCCGGATTTCCATGGTGCCGTAGACCTGGGGATCGTAGGCGTCACGCCAGGTGCCGATGGCGATGCGGCGAAAGATGGAGGGATTGGGATGAGGTCGTAACTCAAGATTGGGCATGAAGATTCCCCGGAATGGGTGAAGAGTGCCGGGCCCGGTCAGCCTATCACCTTGGCGGACGCCCTGCCCCGGGGGGACCGGAATCGGTTTTTCCGCCGGGTGGGGGCTCCCCACCTTCGGGCCGAGGAGGAGATTCGGGACCCTTGTCTCCCTCCCCCGGGGAGGGAGAGGCTCCTTCTTCCCCCGGAAGGGGCGCGGGCATCCCCGGCTCCCCCTGCCCTTCCAGATCCCAGAAGGTCAGATCGTCGGGGGAGCCCTCCTCAGGCTCCTCGGGGGGAGGCCCGGGAGGGGGAGGCTCGTTGTAGGGGGCCTGGCCGGAGTGGGAACAGCCGGAAAAGGACAATCCCCAAGTCATTTCCCGCACATAGGTCTCTTCGTCAATGAACCCCAACCGATGCATCCGCCTCACCATCCCGTCGATGCTGTGCTGGAGATGGTCGGTGACCTTGCCGGTGGCATGGTAGTAATCGTGGTATCGCCGTGGCGAGGGCAGGAGAAGGGCCAGGAAGGCTCCTTCCCGGGGACGGAGTTGGTCCGGTTCCTTCCCGAAGTAATGCTGGGAGGCATCCCGGATCCCGTAGACCTGCATCCCCCACTCACAGATGTTCAGGTACAGCTCCAGGATTCGATTCTTGGACAGGGTCTTCTCCATGTGCCAGGCCAGGACCGCCTCCCTCACCTTGCGGATGACGGTGCGATCCTGGGAGAGAAACAGGTTCTTGGCCAACTGCTGAGTGATGGTGGACCCTCCCCTCCCCTCTCCTCCCTCCCGCAGATTTTCCAGAACCGCCTCCTGAATCCCCTCCATGTCGAAGCCATGGTGCCCGTAGAACCCGGCGTCCTCGGCGGCCACCACCGCCATCCTTCCCCCGTGACTGATGGCTCCCAGGGAGGCAAAGTGGGAATCTGCGGGACCCAGGTATCGGGAGATGGGATCGTGATAGCTCCGCTGGAACACAAACTCGGTGGGGTCCTTGAGGGAGGCCACCAGATCCCTCGTTCCTCCTTCTCCCGCCTGCATCCGAGAGCCATCCCCCTTCCATTCAAAGGTCCAGTATTGGCGGTCGGAGAGGGGTCCGGCCAGCTCGGCCTTCACCGAGAAATCTCCCTGGAGTTGGAATCCCCAGGCCTCAGGGAGGGTTCCGTCGGGAAGGGCCTCCACCAGGTCAGGGAGGGAGACATGCTCCAGGATCGCGGCAAAGGAGAACTTGGGGTCCAGGTCCAGGGAGGTGACCTCGGTCTCGATCTGCCCCTCCACCTTCCCCAGAGAGAAGTTCCAACGGCGCACCTCGACTCCCTTGGGGGACGGCTGAACCAGGATGTCCTGGGTGGCATCCACATGCCAGGGGCGGTTGTCGAAGGCCTCTGCCCAGAGGGTGGCGTCGGCGACCTTCATGCGAATCCCCAGGAGGGGCCCCTCTCCAACCGGCGGCGGTTCGATGGAGATGCCCACCGAGATCCCTCCCCCTTCGGTGCGAAGACCGGGCAGAAGCGGGTCCTCCCCGGGAAT
Source organism: uncultured Rickettsiales bacterium (assembly GCA_964426935.1). Classification (GTDB taxonomy): domain Bacteria; phylum Myxococcota_A; class UBA796; order UBA9615; family JAKLKC01; genus CAYRTW01. The sequence continues at coordinate 5,863 of CAYRTW010000036.1, read as the reverse complement.
CACATCGTCCAGGCGCAGATCCTCCAAATCCAGGTGAACCCTGGGTGTAGTGGCCGGCTCCAGATCCGCCGACATCTTGAACTGCCCGCCGCGATTGAAGTTTCCTGATATCTGAAGAGCCACGCCCCTCCCGCTTCCCGAGGTCGCCGTTCCCCGCAGGTGGGAGATGCTGAGGTCCGAAGGGAGCCCATTCACCGTCACGTCGTCAAACTCGACGCGGGCCCCCGGCAGGAGAACGGTATCCATGGCGGAGCGGGCCTGCCCCACCTGGGAGGGCACCTTCACCTGGACCTTTTCCACCGCCTTCCTCAGCAGGGCCACCAGGCGAACCTCCGGGGAAACGGCCTCGGTGGACGGGGGCTCCGTCTCCTCCTTGGAGGCGGTAGTCAGGGGCGCCAGCATCACTTCACCCTGATGAAGCTCGACCCCCTCCACTCGCCGCTCTCCCTTCATCCACTTCCAGGGAGAGGCCCTCACCGTCAAGCGCCGAACCGTCACCGACTCCAGGGGACCCTTTTCCGGTTTCCAATAAAAGTCATGGAGATCGACCCGGTTGAAAGAATCCAACCTCACACTTCCCACCCGGGCCTCCCCGGGAAGGCGGGCCTGAATCTGACGACTGACCTCGGCCGCCACCCGGCGTTCCAGGTAGGAACGTCCCAGGAGCAGAGAGGCGATCCCCACGATGGTCAGGATCAGGAGTCCCTTCCCGACCTGCCCCAGGCGACGCCGCCCAGGAGGCCCGAATCCTCCCCCCATCCTCCCCATCCTTGCAGGCGCCATCTCTACAGAAGCCCCTGGCCCCGGGCCCATTCGACTTCCTCGAGAAGGCCCTCCCTCAGGGGCACCTGGGGCTCATACCCCAGCTCGCTGCGAGCCTTTTCGGTAGACACCCACCAACCGGTCACCGCCGCCTCGCGGATCTTGTCCCGGCTGAGGATGGGGGCCTTGCCCCGCAATCTTCCCAACCACTCCGACCCCACCGCCGCCAGCCAGGCCAGGGCCAGGGGAAGGATCACATGCAGGGCCCGCCGACCCACCGCCCTCGCCGCCTCCTGCCCCAGCTCCCTCCAGGAGTAGGACAGGCCGTCGGTGAGAAAGTAAATCCCCACTCCTCCCTTCCCGTCGATCTCCGCCCTCTGCCCCCTCTCCGCCGCCAGGATCAGCCCCCGGGTCAGGTCCCGGCAGTGAATCACGCTGTAGCGCTGAGGGCGAGAGCCGGCCTGCACCACCACCCCCTTCGCCGCCACTCGAATCAGCTCCAGAAAATCGTATTCCCGAGGGCCATAGACGATGGGGGGACGCACCACCACCACCTCCACCTCGCCGGCCACCTTCAGCATGGCCTGTTCCCCCGCCCACTTGCTGGCCCCGTACAGACTGACCGGCTGGGGAGGATCCCCCTCCACCCGAGGGCGGCCAGGTTGGGAAGGGCCGGATGCGGCAATGGAGCTGACCTGGACCACCCTTCTCACCCCGGCAGCCCGGGCCGCCGCCGCCACCGCTTCGCTCCCTCCCCGGTTCACCCGGTCAAAGTCAGCGGGGAAGCGGGCCTTGGTCAATCCCGCCACATGGAACACGACCTCGACGCCCGCAAACGCCTCGAACAGGGTCTCTGGCTGGTTGACATCCCCATGGCGTTTTTCCACCCCCAGACCCTCCAGGGAGCTGGTATCGCTGGTCTGTCTCACCAGGGCCACCACCCGATGCCCCCGGGCCAGCAGCTCCTGACAGAGGTGGCTGCCCACGAAGCCATTGGCCCCGGTGACCAGGACCTGCATCAAAGTCCCTTCCCGTAGACCCGGTAGGTGGCGATGCGGCGCCCCCCCATCATCTCGATGGCCCGGTTGATGAGATCGTTGTCCTCCAGAGTCCAGCCAATCTCCCCCGCCCGGAACTTCCCCGAGGCCCGGGCGTTCCTCAGGCTGTCCAGATAGAAGACCGAATCGATCCCCCGTTTACGGTACCCGTGCCGGATTCCCAGGGCGATGAGGCGCAAGGTGTCCACCTTGGGGAGGTTCCACAGGAGTTGGAACAGACCGAAGGGAAACAGGCGCCCATTGGCGTGGCGGAGGGCCTGATTGGCGTTGACGATGGTGAGGGAGAAGGCGACAGGCACGTCTCCGTCCTCGGCAACCATGGCCAGTTCGGGGCGCACCACCATCTTGAGATCCTTGGCGGTGTGGCGAAACTCGGCCTCGGTGAAGGGGGTGAACCCCCAGTTGTGATCCCAGGCGTCGTTGTAGATGGCCAGGACCCGATCCACCTCTTCGTCCCACTTCTTCATGTTGACGGTGCGGAAGGTCAGGCCCGACTTCGCCCTCACCCTCTCAGCGATCTTTTCCACCCGGGGCAGATCGTTGGGATCGCCGTGAACGTCCATCCACCACGAGTACAGATCCTTGCGCTTCTCCAATCCAAATTTTTCAAGAAGTCCCTGATAATACGGGAGGTTATAGGTCATCTGGATGGAGGGCGGGTGTTCGAAACCATCCACCAGCAGCCCCACCTCGTGGTTGGTATTGAAGCTCATGGGGCCCTGCATCTCCGTCAGCCCCCGAGCCCTGCCCCACTCCTCCACCTGGGATAGCAGGGCAGCCGCCACCTCCTCATCGTCCACACACTCAAAGAAGCCGAAGTTGACCTGCTTCGTCCCATGGAACCGGTTGCCGGCCCGATCCTCACAAGCGGAAACGCGCCCCACCAGCTCCCCCCCCCTTCGCGCCACGAAGAGTTGGACCTCGGCTTCGCTGAAGAAAGGATTCTTCTTTGGATTCAAGAAGTCCCGGCGATCCATGAACAAGGGAGGGCACCAGGGAGAGTCCTTGGGATACACCTGCCAGGGGAAGCGGATGAACTCTTCCTTGGCGCGGGGGTCGTCCAGGGAAACGGGGCTCACCTCCACCTTGCCCATCCCCCCGTCCGCCGGACTCATGGGATCAGCTCCGCCATGCGGCCCACGGTGCGGTAGATCTCCAGGGCCCGGTCCAGGTGCTCTTCGGTGTGGGTGGCCATGCAGGAGTTGCGAATGAGGGCGTCCCCGGGGTGAACGGCGGGGGGAAGGACCGGGTTGGCAAACAGGCCGTGGTCGAAGAGGGCCCGCCAGAAAGCCAGACAGCGCACATCGCCACCGATGTAGACGGGAATGACCGGAGTGGCTCCCTCTCCCACCTTGAAGCCCAAGCTCTTGAGCCCCTGACGCAGGTATTCGGCGTTGTGATGCACTTGCACCCTTCTCTCCGGCTCCGCCTGGATGATCTCCAAGGACTTCAGGGCCGCCGCCACCGCCGCTGGCGTCATGGAGGCAGCAAAGATCATGGCCCTTCCGTGGTGCTGGATGAAGGTGATGACCTCCCTGGGACCGGCCACCACCCCTCCCAAGGAGGCAAAGGACTTGGAGAAGGTGCCGGTGATGAGGTCCACCCCCTCCTCGCAGCCGAAATGCTCCGCCGTACCCCGCCCGTGGGCCCCCATCACTCCGATGCCGTGGGCGTCATCCACCATCAACCGGGCCCCAAAACGCTCCTTCAGAGCCACGATCTGGGGAAGAGGGGAGAGGTCCCCCTCCATGCTGTACAGGCCATCGACGATGATGAGCCGGGCCTTGTCCGAATCGCTGGCGGACAGCACCCTCTCCAGGTCCTCCATGTCCTGGTGATCAAACCGCTTCAAGGTGGCGTAGGAGAGGCGCACTCCGTCGTAGAGGCTGGCGTGGTTGGACACGTCCATGATGGCCAGATCCCCCCGCCTGAGCAGTCCCGCCGTGGCTCCCAGGTTGGCGGCGAATCCGGTGGTGAACACCAGGGCGGCTTCCTTCCCCAGGAAATCCGCCAGCTTTTCCTCCAACTCGTTGTGGAGGCGCAGGGTGCCGTTGAGGAAGCGAGAGCCCGAGCAGGAAGCGCCGTAGCGAGTCACCGCTTGAAGGGCCGCCTCCTTCACCCGGGGGTCCACTGTCAACCCCAGGTAGTTGTTGGAGCCCAGCATGAGGAGGCGACGCCCCTCGATGGTGACTTCCGTGCCCTCGGTGTCGGAGATGGGAAAGAAATAGGGGTAGAGCCCGGCCGCCTTGGCGGCGTCGGCGTCGTGATACTGACGACACCTCTCGAACACGTCCGCGTGGCCCAATCGCCACCTCCGCCCGGAGCCCCGAGCCTGAGCGCTGCGGCGGCATCCCTGTTGGAAAGGAAACTGGCTGCTTCCTCGCCGATGACCCTCACCCCCCGGTGACACCGCAGGAGCAAAGGCGGCGATGGTAGGTGGGCGGGGCAAGGATGTCAAAGGGAGGGTGAAAACCGTTGCCCCACAAGGGTTTTACCGGTCTGAGGCGGCTCCACCCTGAAATCCCCTGGGACCCCTCCCTCCCCTCCCCTACCCCGCCAGAAATCCCATCACCACCAGGATGGCGATGAAGATCCCCAAGATGCTTTCACCCGCGATGAGGCCGGAGCTGACCGGCACCACCAGCCTCTCCGCCTGGACCGGGTTGCGCTTCTCCAGGATCCAGGCCGCCAGGGCGCCGATGAACATGGACAGGGAGTTGGATCCGGGCATGGTGAAGGCCAGCCCCAGGCCCATGGGGGAGGGAATCCATTTCTTGTGGCGGGGGAAGCTCCTCTCCAGCAGGACCAGGAGGATGCCGATGCCACCGCCGATGAGGATGGCCCACCGCGCCGTGGGATGGAGGGTGTCCAGCCCTTTGGCGAGGAGTTGAGCAACTGCCGCCCAACTCTGAGCGGCCGGGGCGGGGAACTTGTCGGTGCCAATGGATTCGGGGGTGGGCACCAGGAGGTGATAGGCGGGTACCACAAACAGGGAACCGGCCAGAACCCCCAGGAACTGGGCCAGAAACTGCTGACGGGGGTTGGCCCCCAACAGGTAGCCGCTCTTGAGATCGGTGAGAAGATCGGCGCAGTGGATGGCGGCGCCGCCGGTGACGTTGGCGGTCATCAGGTTGGTCTGGACGTTGCCCGGATCCAGGACCCCGAAGGTCAATTGGGTGATCTTTCCCAGGGCCCCGGTGGGAGTGGTGTCGGTTTCTCCGGTGGCCCGGGCCGCCACCAGGGCGATGAAGAAGGCCAGGATCACCGCCAGCAGCCCCATCCAGGGAGCGATGTCGAAGAACCACCACTGAAGGAGGATGGCCAGGGGAGTGAGGATGACCATTCCGGTAACGAACCAGGGCATGGGCACCTCATGGGCCTCCCAGGCGTCGATGACCGCATCCGTACGGCCCTTCACCGCCGAGCCCATGGAGGTGATGGCCCTCCCCACCGTCCTCCACTGGAAGGCAAAGGCCAGGAGCCCGGCGGTCAGCAGCATGGAGGAGCCCCCCCACACGCTCCAGGTGACGATTCCCTTGTAGCTGACCTTCTGGATCACTCCTTGCTCCACCATCCGAGGAGCGAGGATGGCGTAGTTGGCCACCGCGCCGATGAGCTGGGAAATGGCCACCCGCATGCCGATGAGGGCACCTGCTCCCACCATCAGCACCCCCGAGTCGAAGTGCAGGGTGTAATCGGTGGCCGGTCGTCCCCCCACCGTCCAGCGGGGAATCTCCAGCTTTTCGGGGAGGTTGAAGGGCATCCACGAGGTCTTGGCGTCCCGCATCCACACCCAAAGGGCGCCGAAGGCCCCCGCCCATCCCAGGATGCGGGCCTTGTCGGTTCCGGTGGCCCCATCGGCGTGCAGGCCCCGCAGGGTCTCGGCGGCGGCGATCCCCGAGGGGAAGCGGAGCTGCTCGATGTTGATCATCTGGCGCTTCATGGGAATGGCCATCACCACCCCCACCAGGGCCAGGACCATCACCCAGGGAAACAACTGCCAGATGGGGAGGGGCTCGCCTGTGAGCATCATCAGCGCGGGA
>CAYRTW010000035.1:7319-31386 GCA_964426935.1 uncultured Rickettsiales bacterium | reverse complement strand
CCGACACGCTCGGACAAGCTCAAGGAGTTCCACAAGCGCATGAAGGACGCGGGCATGGACACCCTCGCCCTTCAGGCCGACATGGACTATCTGGTGCGTCTATGGGGGAGCATTCAGGAGAAGTGGCAGAAGGAGAAGACCCCCGCCCTGGTGCATCGGGACCTGGATCTGGCCTTGAGGGCGGTAAGGGACCTGTTCACCGAAAGCGTGGACCGGCTGGTGGTTGACGATGAACGCTCCCACACCGCCATTCTCAAGTTCGTCCAGGATTTTCTTCCTACCCTGAGGGCGCGAGTGGAATTCCACGAGGGTCGGAGCACTCTCTTCGAGGCCCGGGGAGTGGAGATGGAACTGGCTCGGGCCCTCAACCGCAGGGTGTGGCTCAAGAGCGGCGGTTACATCGTCATCGACCGAACCGAGGCTCTGACCACGGTGGATGTCAACTCCGGGCGCTATGTGGGAGGCCGGAGCCTGGAGGAGACCACCGTCCGAGTGAACCTGGAAGCCGTGCAGGAAATCGTTCACCAGCTTCGCTTGCGGGACATTGGCGGCATCATCATCATCGACTTCATCGACATGGATCGGACCGAGAATCGGGAGAAGGTCTACACCGCTCTGACCGATGCCCTGAAGGCGGACCGGGCTCGCACCCATGTCCTCAAGATCAGCGAGTTCGGTCTGGTGGAGATGACTCGGAAGAGGGTGCGGGAAGACCTGGTCAAATACCTGACTGAACCGTGTCGCCAGTGCGAGGGCAAGGGGTTCAGTCGCAGCCGAGCGACCGTCTGCTACGACATCTTCCGAGAGGTGCAGCGCAAGGGTCAACTCCCTGAGATCAGGGAGGTGGAGATCCTCTGCCACCCCGATGTGGCTGACCTGCTGTACGATCAGGAGAGACGGTCCCTGGAAGAGATGAGAGCTCGGCTCCACCGGCCGGTTCATGTTCGAGCCATGGCCCACTACCACGTTGAGCAATTCGAGGTGAGAATCTCAGCGGTATAGTGTCCAGGAAGCGGATCACGTTTGGATCCATGAGCCATTCACCAGAAAAAGTAGAAGACACCCGCACCGATCTGAAGGGGATGACTCTGTCCTCCTTGGAGGAGTTTCTGCGCCCTTTGGGCAAGGAGAAGTATCGGGCGCGCCAGATTCTCAAGTGGATGTACCGCCTCCGCGCTCATTCCTTCGACGACATGACCGATCTTTCCAAGGAGCTCCGTCGGGAGCTTTCTGATGTGGCCCGGTTGTCCCGGCTGGAGATGGGGGAGCACCATTCTTCCGAAGACGGATCGGCCAAGTTCGTGTGGAGACTGGAAGACGGACTGCGTATCGAAAGCGTGCTGATCCCCGAGGACAATCGATTGACCTTGTGCATCTCCACTCAGGTGGGATGTGCCATGGGTTGCCGATTCTGCGTGACGGCGGTGGGAGGCTTCACCCGCAACCTCACTCGGGCGGAGATCGTCAACCAGATCCTTCAAGCCCAGGAGCACTCGGAGAGGAGGATCAGCAACATCGTCCTGATGGGGATGGGGGAGCCACTGCTCAACTTTGATCCCGTCCTGGACGCGGTAGAAGTGGCCCAGTACGAAGACGGCCTCAACTTCAGCCACCGCAAGATCACCCTCTCCACGGTGGGAATCGTCCCCCGGATGGAGGAGTTGGGAAAACGTTCCCCCATCAACCTGGCGGTTTCCCTCCACGGTACCACCGAGGCCGCCCGGTCTGCTCTGATGCCCATCTCCCAGACCTTTGGCATCGAAGAGGTCCTGGACGCATGCCGCAAATTTCCCTTGCCCCATCGCAAGCTGATCACCTTTGAGTACATCCTCCTGCAGGGCATCAACGACGATGTGGAGGATGCTCGCCGCCTTGCCCGCCTCCTTCGGGGAATCCCCGCCAAGGTGAACCTGATTCCCTACAACCAGAATCCCCACACCGAGTACCGCCGGCCCACCGACGCGATGGTCAAGGCCTATCAGCAGGTCCTTCTCGACAGGGGAATCCAGACCAGCGTTCGCACCACCCGAGGAGATGACGTGGCCGCCGCCTGCGGACAGTTGGGGGGCTATGTCCAGGTGCGCCCTGGGCGGGCCTCCCTGCCGGTCCTGGTGGCACAGTGAGGGCCGATGAACTCGGTGAAAGTCTCTCCCTGATTCCCCTGGGAACCCTCGACTCTGAGTCCAGACAGCGGATTTTGCTGAGATCTCATGCCACCCGTCAGGCGCTGGCCTTTCCCGATTACCTCATCCTCCTGCTGACCAACCGGTGCCCCCTGAAGTGCCAGGGATGCGCCACTCACGACTGGGCCCAGGGCAACCGGCACCGGGAGCTTTCTCGGAGGGACTGGCTCACCTTGATTCGCCAGGGGAGGGCTCTGGGGGCGGACAAGCTGATGCTCTCGGGAGGGGAGCCCCTGCTGCGGGCGGAGGACTGTCTGGCCCTGCTCCACGAGGGCAGGCGCCTGGGGATGCGGACGGCGCTGATGACCAGCGGCCGGGGGCTGACTCGGGAGTTGCTGGGGGAGCTGTATCAGGGGGGATTGGTGGAGCTGTCCACTTCCCTGGATGGTCCCACCGCCCGGATTCATGACGCATGGCGAGGGCAGAAGGGGAGTTTTGACGAGGTTGCTGCTGCCTTGGAAGGAGTGAGACGCCTCCGGGGGACCCCCCGCTCCCTGCCTGGGGATGGATGGGGAGGGGAGTGGGGCTCCCACGTCATGTCGGTCATCGCTGGTCACAACTCGTCTGGATTGCTGGGTGTTTTTGCTCGGGCTCGAGCATTCGGGGCAGATCTGGTGAGTTTCCAGTGCCTTTCTCCGGATGAACGGTTCCCTCGCCTCAAAGTGAGAAAGGAAGACCTTCCCCTCCTGGCCCTCCAGATTGAGGGGCTGCTGCGGTGGAAGGCACGAGGGGCCCCCCTCTCCAACTCGGAGGCCTTCCTACGCCAGGTGGTGCCCTACTTTGAGGGGCGCATGGAGGTTCCCGATGATCGGTGCCTCGCGGGGTATTCCCACCTGATTCTTGCGCCCGATGCCTCGGTATCCAGTTGCCGGGAGTCTATTTCCCGGGAGGCCCGCCCCCGAGACGAAGAAGGGCGCCTGTCCCTGGAGGCCCTGTGGACCGGTCAGACCATGACCCGGGCTCGCATCGCCATGGAGGGATGCCAGGAGCGATGTCTGCTGCGCTGCTGGGTGGACGGGTGAGTCGGGCCAGGGGGCAATTTGCATTTCCACATTGACCTTCATCCCACCCTTTGATACGGTGCGCCGCCTCGCGGGTCCACCTCTCCCGCAGGTCCTTTGCCCTTCTCCCCCTTTGGGAAAGTTCATCGGAAGGCAACATGCAATACGGCCCCATGATGCTTCTCGCTGGCAACGCCAACCGCCCCTTCGCGGAGAGGCTGGCCGTTGGCATGGGTGAGAAGTTGGGGGGAATGACCGTAAAGCGGTTCAGCGATGGCGAAGTTTTCGTGGAGATTCACGAGAACATCCGCGGACGGGACGTGTTCATCGTCCAGCCCACCTGTACGCCGGTGAACGACAACTTGATGGAACTTCTGGTCATCATGGATGCCGTCAAGAGGGCCTCGGCGGATCGGGTGACCGCTGTGGTCCCCTACTTCGGCTACGCCAGGCAGGATCGCAAGGTTCTGCCCCGGACCCCTATTTCCGCCAAGCTGGTGGCGGACCTGATTCAAGCGGCAGGGGCTCATCGCCTTCTGACCGTGGACCTCCATGCCGGTCAGATTCAGGGCTTTTTCAACATCCCGGTGGATCACCTGTACGCCAAGCCGGTGATGCTGCGGGCCATGTTTGATATCCACGAGCCGGGCATGACCACCATCGTCTCTCCCGACGCGGGTGGCGTGGAGCGTGCTCGTTCTTTTGCCAAGTCCCTCGACTGCGACCTTGCCGTCATTGACAAGCGGCGCGAAGGTCCCAACGTGGTCGCGGGCATGAACATCATCGGTGATGTGGCGGGAAAAACCGCCATCCTGCTCGACGATATGGTTGACACCGCAGGGACCCTTGCCAAGGCAGCCAGTGCGCTGAAGGGCAAGGGGGCGTCTCGGGTCTTCGCCTTCTGCACCCATGCGGTGCTTTCTGGAATGGCGGTGTCCCGAGTGGCTGAGTCGGTTCTGGAGGCATTGGTCGTGACGGACACGATCCCCCTGTCTCCTGAAGCGGCAGCCTGCCCCAAGATCCGCGCCGTTTCGGTCGCGGAACTCCTCGGTGAGGCCATTGGACGGATCCACCACAGCGATTCCGTCTCCTCCCTATTCGAGTAGGCCGCCACGTCTCCGGTTTGGTGCTCTTGAAGGACGGTGTTCCCGCCCTTTGAGGGCATCGACGAACCAAAGGGAGGAGGCATCCCCTCCACCCCATAACCGCCCGATCCGAGCGCCTCTGGCGCCCGGCGCGGCATCGTACTGGCAAGGTTCCTTCGGGGCCTCTGCCCGGAGTCTGTGATGGAAGGTCATCGCATCGAGGCCCAACCCCGTGGCGATCACGGCAAGGGGCCGGCACGAAAGCTGCGAAGCACGGGGATGATCCCCGCCGTGCTGTACGGGAATGGTGTCTCCGCTCAATCGGTGTCCCTGGAGCCCACCGCCCTGGCGCTTCTGGCCCGGTCCCCTTTGAGTTGGAACACTCCCATTCACCTGGAGGTCTCCGGGACCCAGCACCTGGTCATGGTGAAGGAACTCCAACGGCATCCGGTGTCGCGGCAGATCCTTCACGCCGATTTCCTGGTGGTTTCTGCAGAGGCTCCGGTGACGGTCACCGTGCCCATCCGGCTGGAGGGAAAGTCCCAGGGAGAGGGGGCCGGTGGGCGCCTTCAGGTTTATTTCCGTCAGGTGAAGGTGAGATGCCTTCCCAGTCACATCCCTGCCGCCATCATCATTGATCTGGCCCCCTTCAGGATCGGTTCGCGAATGATGGCCCTGGATATTCAGCCTCCGGAAGGTGTGATGCTGGCGGTGGAGCGAAACTTCTCCTTGTTCTCCATTGAGGGCAAAGAAGCTCCGGTGGTGACCGAGGCGGAAACTGCCGCTGCGGCCAAGGGCGGCAAGGGGGCCAAGGCAGCTCCCAAGAAGAAGTAAGGACGTAGGGGAGAACGTGCGCAGATGATTGTCGCCGGCCTGGGCAACCCGGGAACGAAATATGAAAGGACCCGACACAACGTCGGCTTTCTGGTCGTGGATGAATTGCTTCGTCGCAGCGGGGCTGTGCTGGACAAGAAGAGGTTCAATTCCCTGGTGGGCAAGGCGGTGGTGGGGGGCCGGGAGGTGTTCCTGGTCAAGCCCCAGACCTTCATGAACCTGAGCGGTCAGGCGGTGGGTCCGATGATGGGGTTTCACCACCTGAGCCGAGGGGAGGTCATCGTGGTTCACGATGAACTGGACCTCCACTTCGGTACGGTGCGGGTCAAGGTGGGAGGTGGGCACGGTGGGCATAACGGTCTTCGGGACCTGCTGACCTCTCTGGGGGGAGGGGACTTCGTCCGGATCCGGGTAGGGGTGGGAAGACCTCTTCCCGGCCAGGAGGGCGTGGACCATGTGCTGACCTCCTTTCGTCCTGAGGAGGCTGCGGCGCTGCCCGAGGTGTTGAATCGGGCTGCAGATGCTGTCGAAGCGGTGATCTCTTCAGGGGTGATCACTGCCATGAATCGAACCAACGGGGTGTCCGCTTCTCGCCGCACCCTTTCATCAGAAGCTGCTGAGCGAACCCCATCTGGGGAAGCTCCCGGAAAGGCAAACTGAGCATGTACACGCGCGAGTATGAGCTGGTCTACATCACCAAGCCCGACCTGGAGGAGGAGGAACTGGAGCGCATCTCCTCCCGTTCCGCCGACTTGATCACCCGGGGGGAGGGTCACATTCTCCATCGGGAGATGTGGGGAAAGAAGAAGCTGGCCTATGAAATCAACAAGTTCAGCAAAGGCCAATACTTTCTTTTCGCCTTCCTGGCGGACAGCAAGGTCATCTTCGAGTTGGAGAGGACCCTTCGCCTGGACGATCAAATCCTTCGATACATGACCATCAAGATCAAGGATCGGGTCCACATCGAGAACCGAATCGAAGAAGCCCGCCAGAAGGAGGCGATGATGGCGGCGCGGCGAGCCGAAGAGCAGGACGAAGACTCCGCAGCTCGGGAAGACGACGAAGAGGAATGATCCCAGCCTTCTGGCTCTCGATATTTCCAAACCCAGACTGTGCAATCCCTCCTGCGGGAGGATGAAGAGGTCTCATGGATAACTCAATGGAAAACAACCCCATGGCGGACCGGGACGACCGGGGGGGACGCGGGGGACGCGGCGGTGGTGCGGCAGGACGGCGGGGTGGTGGTCAGAGTCGCAAGAAGGTTTGCCGATTCTGTGCCGACCGGGATTCGATCATCGACTACAAGGATACCCGGCTCCTCAAGCACTTCATCACGGAAACCGGCAAGATCGTTCCTCGCCGGATTTCGGGAAACTGTGCCAGGCACCAGAGGGACTGCGCCGAGGCCATCAAGAGGGCTCGGACCATTGCTCTGTTGCCCTTCCTGGCGGAGACGGCCTGACCCAAGGGTCGGGAGGGAATGCCTGAGGTGAGCCTCTCCTTGGGGTGGATGTGGGGGCAGGCTTCCCTGGGAGTTCCGACTCCCCAGGAAGATGGGACAGCAAGGGGTGGGGAGTCTCCTGAGCCTCGCCTCGGCTGGGTGAAGAGCAACTCCGGGCGTTCCTTGCGTCATTCCAAGGGGTGGGGGGCCTTCTTCCTGGGGACCACGGCGGGATTTCTGTTTGCGGGAATCCTGCCAGCGGTGGCGGTGGCTCCTCTTCTCATTGCCTGGCGGCGGTTCGGGGCGGTTTGGGGAGGGGCGGCGGTGACGGTGGGAGTTCTCTTCCTGCTCCTCACCGTAGGGACCACTGCGGCGGCGGTAGGCTTTCTCCTGGCTGCGGGGGCTCCGGCCTCTCTTCTGGGATGGACCCTCAAAAACTTCGGAGCGGCCAGGGGGATCGGAGTGGCAGCGGGAGTGTATGGGGTGGCAGTGATTTTGGCGGTGCTGGCCAGTGGCAGTTCTCTGGGAGGATTGGCCCAGGAAGCGGTAGGCCAGACCTTCAAGACGATGGGGGAGGCAGGAGGAACCTCCCTTCCTGAGGGGGAGGTGGCTCAGCTCTCCTCCTGGGTGGGAAGGCTGGCCCCCTCCCTGGTGGTGGCCATGACGGCGGTGATGATGTGGTGGAACGTCCTGGTGGCCCGGGCCTTTGCCGGGGAAATGATCACGGCGGACGATCTGGCTCTGTTCCGGCTCCCCTTCCCCCTGGTGATGGGTGTGATGGGAGCAGCCCTCCCGGTGGTTTTCCAGATGGGGCCCATCGGGGGAGATCTTCCTCGGCTGGGACCGGCCTTGGACGTGGGATTGAACCTTCTCCTGGTGCTGGCGGTCGCCTACACCTTGCAGGGGGTGGCAGTGGTGGTGATGACCCTGAGACGATGGCGGCTGGGCCTCCTCGCCTCGGTCTTTGCCACCGTGGCGGTCATGACAACGGTGTTGCTGGCTCCCTTGCCGTATCTCTTGCTGGGGCTTTTTGATCCCTGGTTCGATTTCCGGAAGTTGGAGGGGAGCGGCCCTGAATCCGGGGCGGGAGGCGGCGTCCTTCCCCCCTCAAGGAGCGAACGATGATGCAGGTGATTCTGAAGGAGGACATGCCCAACCTTGGCAAGGCGGGGGACATCGTCTCCGTCAAGGATGGGTACGGACGCAACTATCTGCTGCCCCAGCGGCTGGCAGTGGCGGCCAACACCCGCAACGTCAGCCAGGTGGAGCACCAGAAGAGGGTGGTGGAGATCCACCGCAAGAAGGTCACCGCCAGCAGCATGGAGACCAAGGCCGCCATTGAAGCGGTGGTGGCTCGCATCTCTCGGGCGGTGGGAGACGAGAAGAAGCTGTTCGGTTCGGTGACCAGCCGGGACATCACCGATGCCCTGGAAGCCATGGGAGTGTCCATCGACCGAAGGCTTTTGGAGCTGGAGGAGCCCATCAAGAGCCTGGGGGACTACGAGGTGGAGGTTCGCCTGCCCCAGGGAGTCCGAGCCATTGTGAAGGTGCAGGTAGTGGCCAAGGCGGATTAGTTCCGTCTGAGACGTGCGGGAGTAAGGTCTTTCTGAAGGAGTGGAGGGAAATATTCCTTTCGCACCTGGGGAGGAATGCTCGTACACTGGCGATCCCTCACCGGGTGGGGGCTCCGCCGGGGAACGCCTCCGGGGCGAGTCACCCACTGAGAGGATCACACAGAATGCGTAGCGAAGCGGGCGAACGACCGCAGCCCAAGGAGGGGAGGGACCCAAAAAACGCAGCAACCGCCCTGGGTTGTGCGGGGTACCCATCTGGACGATGGGGTACCCTGAAGGGCCAAAGAGGGCTCTATCAGGACCCGCGACGCCGCGATCCGGCCGTGCAACAGCATTTTGCGCGAGACTCTGAGGGAAGGTGGAAAGAGTGGCAGACCCCGGCTTCATGTCCCGCGAGGGTGCGGATTCTGAGGGGACTCGTGTGTTTCCCCACAGCCTGGAGGCGGAAAGGGCGGTGCTGGGGGGCGTCCTCTTGGATCCCGAAGCCATCCATCGCGTCTCCGAAGCTCTGAGCGAGGAGGATTTCTACAAGGAATCCCACAGGCTGCTTTTTCGGGCCATGGCCGCCCAGGCTCGTTCGGGCTCCCCCATTGATGTGTTGACCCTGTCGGAGAGGCTGGGGGAGGATCTTTCTCGGGTGGGAGGGTTCACCGCCCTGGCGATGCTCACCGACGCCATCCCCTCCACCGCCAATCTCTCCTCCTACTGCGACATCGTCAAACAGAAGTCCTTGCTGAGGCAACTTCTTCGCACTGCCCAGGATATCGAGGAGCAGGTCTATCAGGGGCCGTCGGAGGTGAGCGAGGTCCTGGATTTCGCCGAGAGGTCCATCTTCCAACTCTCCGAGTTTCGCACCGCCCGCCAGGTGGCCCGCCTGTCGGTGGTGGTGGATGAAGCCTTTGCCCACATCCAGAAGCTCTACGAGAGTGGCAAATCCATTACCGGGGTTCCCACCGGCTTCGAGGACATGGACAGGATGACCGCCGGGTTCCAGCCTGGGGATCTGATCATCCTGGCGGCGAGGCCCTCCATGGGAAAGACCGCCTTCAGCCTCAACATTGCCCAGAATGCCGCCATTCGATACGGACGCCCTGTCGCCTACTTCTCTTTGGAGATGGGCAGGGAGCAACTGGTGATGCGCCTTCTCTGTTCGGAGGCTCGCATCAACGCTCATCGCCTCCGCACTGGCCAACTGCGGCAGGAGGAATGGCCCAAATTGATGGAGGCCATTGAGTTGTTCTATACCAAGGACAACGTCTTCATTGATGACACCGCCCAACTCACCATTACCGAGATGCGCTCCAAGTGTCGGCGCCTCAAGGCAGAATTCGGGATTGATCTCATCATGGTGGATTACCTCCAACTCATGAGCGGCGGACAGAACGTGAACAGCCGGGAGCAGGAGGTCTCCGCCATTTCTCGGGGATTGAAGGCCCTGGCCAAGGAACTCAAGGTGCCGGTGGTGGCCCTCTCCCAGCTCAACCGCAGCCTGGAGAGCCGGTCGGACAAGCGGCCGATGATGAGTGACCTGAGGGAATCGGGAGCCATTGAGCAGGATGCCGACATGATCATGTTCATCTACCGGGACGAGGTCTACAACGAGAACAGCCCTGACAAAGGGGTTGCCGAGATCATCATAGGCAAACAGCGAAATGGTTCGGTAGGGACCATGAGGCTGGCCTGGCTCAATGAATTCACCCGCTTTGAAAACCTCGCTCCCGACTATGGAGGGCTGTGATGCGTTTTTTCTCCCATCGTGGGGGGTGGCTCCGCGCCCTTGTTCCCTGGGTGTGGCTGCTCCTTCTGGGGGAGGGGCTGGCGCATGGGGCGGAAATCCCCCTCTCCGACGTGCGACACATGGACAGGGTGCGGATCTTCCTTCGCGCTGGCGGCGAGATCGAGGCAACGGTGGGGAGCTTCCTGGACGGAGTTCTTCTTCTGACCCGGGGCGCCGACCTGTTGTCTGTCCCCCAGGATCTCATCCAGAGGGTGGATTTGGTGGAGAGGGCGGACATTGACGTGGGTCCTCGAAAAACCCCGGCTCGCCAGGTCTTGCGCCCCCAGGGCCGATCCCGAGGAGCCCTTGCCTTGTCCATTCTCCTTCCCGGCACCGGGCACATCGCTTTGGGGGCGAAGGAGGTGGGCGGTGCCTTTTTGATCACCGATGTGACCATCCTGGGGGCTGCCGTGGCCAGCCTGGTGCTCAACAAGGACCCCTTGGCGGTGGCCATCCTCCTGGGGGTAGACGTGGGGCTGCGGATCTCATCGGCTGTCTCGGCTTGGAAGCTGGGGAGGGAACCGAAATTCGGCCTGTATTTCGCCCCCACCGAGGAGGGAATGGTAGCGGGGATGGTGTGGACCCGGTTTTGATCAGGTCCATGCTCCGTCCTCCCCGGGGAACCGAAGCTCGGAGGTTGACATGGGGAAGGGATTGGGGTTCCCCTCATAGCGTCTCCAACGGGTTTCTGCCGGTTGCCTCCCGGGGAGCCCTTGCCCAAAATGATTGCCTGCCCCCATGCCCATGAGGACCCACCATGCAGCCCGGTGATCCCTTCCCGCCTCCGGCACCCCCGATTACCGTTGTTCCTGCTCCGGCCGTTGATGCGGACTCCCCTGCCCTCGTTGAACCCTCTCCCTTGGAGGATCTCACCTTTGATTCCTTGACTCCCCAAGACGGTCTTCTCCTTCCTGAAGGGGAGGGGGAGTTCCCTGTGGCTGCCTTGGATGAAGTGAGAGGGCTGATTGCCCGGGCTCGGGTCCTCAGCGGATGGATCGAAAAGGCGAGGGCCCTGGGACCCGAGTTTCGCTCTGACACGGTGCAGAGAGTGGTGGCGGATTATCTCCATCAGTTCCGCGAGGTGGTGGGGGAGAGCGTTCCGGTGCTGGCCGAGGTTCGTCGCCTGCGACGTGCCCTGGACGAAGAGGCGGATGGCATTCGCCAGTCGGTGGAGAGGGCCGAGGTGGGGGTGGATGAGTTGCGTCTCCGCCACCTCATCGGCGAATTGAGCCGAGAGAGATACGAACAGCGCAGGAGCGACCTGGAAACGGAGATCGATAGCTATCGCGCCGAGTTGGCCAAGGTGTTGGCCAGGGGGGAGCACCTGGATGGTCTCGTCCAGGCCGCCGGCCAGGTCCAAGGGGAACTGGAGCAGGTCCTCCAGGAGGCAACTCGCCCCGCTGATTCCGGCTCCGGTCCGGAATTTCTGGGCCCTCCTTCTCCTCTCCAGGGGGCCGGTGAGAGTGGCGAGGGAGGGGAGGATCCGACCCGCCCCGAAAGGCCAGCCAGTTCTCCCCATTCCAACGACGATCCCCTGATGGCCTTTGTGGGAGGAGAGGAACCAGGGGAGAGCCCGGAGGGGGATGCCGCCGAAGAGGATTCGGAGCATACCCCACCACCCGTCCACAACTCGGGAGAATGGGCCCAGGCCCCCTTCGCCGGGGAGTCGGTTCCCCTTTCCGGCTCCCGGCCCATGGCCCGACTGGTCCAACTGGTGCTGGATGGAAAGAACGTGGAGTACCGGTTTCGGGATGACGTGTTATCTGTGGGAAGAGGGCGCAACAACGACGTGCAACTGCGGCACGACGCCAAGGTGTCCCGTTATCATTGCCGGGTGGTGTACCGGGACGGGGAATTCTTTGTGGAGGACCACCGCAGCCGCAATGGCACCGCTGTCGATGGAGTGACAGTCTCCCGGCGTCGCCTGCAGGGGGGAGAGAAACTCACCGTGGGGGACACCGAGTTCCTGTTTGAAGTGGGAGGAGTTTCAGGGATCCGATAAGCGCTCCGGTCACAGAACCGGCTTGAGGCCCTCTTCTGTTCCCATCGGCAAGGAGGAGGGAGGTGTCAAACCCTCAGAGATCGAGTCCCCCTCCTGTCGGGGAGCCCTCCTCAGGGGATGGGGGGGCCTCTCTTCCGTACCCCGCAGCACCCGAATCATCTCCGCCACCACCGCAACAGCGATCTCCCCTGGCTCCCGTGCCCCCAAATCCAGGCCAATGGGGGCATGAATCCTTTCCAGCACATCCCGATCCCCACCCCGGGAGAGGTAGCGATCCTGGAAGCGACGGACCTTGCGAACCGAACCAATCATTCCCAAGTATCTCCAGGGCTTTCGGGCGCAGGCCAGCAGAAGGTCTTCGTCCAAGGCATGGGAGTGGGTGACGATCACCGCAAAGGTGCGGGGTCCCCAGGGGAGGCGGTCAAGAAGGTCCTGAGGGGGACAGCAGTGGACCTCGTCGACCCCTGCCAGCCTGTCCATGCGGGCGAACTCTTCCCGTTCATCCACAACGACGACGCGGAATCCTGCCACCGTTGCCACGGCAGCCAGGGCAGAGCCCACGTGGCCGGCTCCGAACAGAATCAGGGGAGGAGCCGTTGCCAGGGGCTCCAGGAACACTTCCATGGTGCCGCCGCAGCACATGGCCAGGTCCCGAGTGAGCTGAGCCCGGTAGCGCCGAGGCACTCCCGAGGCAAGGACCTCCTTGGCTTCTTCAATGACCCGATGCTCAAAAGTGCCTCCTCCTACCGTTCCCGAGATGGTGCCGTCGGAGCGCAGGAGCATCTTGCTTCCCTCCTCCTGGGGGCAGGAACCCTGGGTGGAGATGACGGTGCACAGGACGGCCGGCTCACCCCGATCCACCAACTGAAGCATTTCGCGGTATATCTCGATCACGATGGTTTCCGCCGGCCGGGCAAAGACGCCACTGCGGCCCGAAGTGGCGGGAGGAGTATAGATGCAGGCAGGACGGGAGCGAAGAGGCAGGGCCCTGGTGTGGCTGGCTTGGGGGGCAGCCCTCCTGGCCTGCGGCACCCCCGAGGAGAGCCCCGATGGAGAAGATGGGCCGGTTTCCACCGAATTGCGCCCCTATCCCGGCCCGGCGGATGACCAGATTCGCTACGCGGAAGGAGAGGAGCTGTTTCGGTTGGGTACCGAGCTTGGAGGCAATAACGCCAACGTTTTCGCCTGTTTGGACTGCCATAACCGCAACGCGGCCGATCTCGCCGAGGACGCCGTCCTGCTGAAGCCAGGGCATTCCCTCTACGGGGTGTCCCGGCGAGAGACCTGGCTGGATGGGACGACCGCTGCGCTGGTGGATGGGGTGAATTTTTGTGTGGTCACCTTCCTGGGAGGCGTCGCGGTGGGTGCGGATGACGAGGACATGAACGCCCTCCTCGGTTACCTCATCAGCATCAGCCGGGAAGGAGAGTTTCCCGCCCTGGACTGGAGAATCGACTCCTTCACCGAGGCCCAGGTCTCCCCGGGGGATCCTACCTTGGGGGCGGAGGTGTTCGGGAGAGCCTGCCTGAACTGCCACGGGTCGTCCGGGGAGGGAAACGACTTTGGTCCCGCAATCGTAGGAACCGAGCTGTCCGATTTGGATCTGGCCAACACCATCCGCGCCGGGCGAGGAATCATGCCCCCCTTCTCCGAAGATCGGATGAGCAATGCCGAGGTGATGAACACCCTGGCCTTCGTCCTCTCCCTCTGAGCCGGCGGCCTTCGCCTCTCCTCTGGTGACATTTCTCGACGGGCTGCTAGAGTGCCCGCCTTGCCCGTCCCGAGGAGGTTTCCCGTGTCCTCATCCCCCCAGCGAATCCTTATCTTGGACTTTGGCTCCCAATACACCCAGCTCATCGCCAGAAGGGTGAGAGAGGCTCAGGTTTATTGCCAGATTCGCCCCTATCATCATGATCTTGCAGGAGAATCTCGGGATGGATTGTTGGGGGTGATCCTGTCGGGAGGGCCGGCCTCGGTGTACGGAGAGGGGGCTCCCCGGGTGGGGAGGGAGCTGCTTGAACTGGGGGTTCCCCTCCTGGGGATCTGTTACGGAATGCAGCTTCTCTGCCAGCTTCTGGGAGGGGAGGTGGTGCCAGCGGTGCGCCGGGAGTTCGGTCGGGCGCGCATCCGCATTCATCAGGAAGGAGGGCTGTTTCAGACCTTTGCATCCGGTGATGAGGAAGGAGTGTGGATGAGTCACGGCGACCAGGTTCTCCGTCTCCCTGAGGGGTTTCGGACCCTGGCCTCCAGCGACAACTGCCCCTTTGCCGCCTGCAGCTCCGCCGATGGACGAATCTTCGGAGTTCAATTCCATCCTGAAGTGGCTCACACCCCTAGAGGTGCGGAGATCCTGGAGAATTTTCTGTTCCAGGTGTGTTCGGCCTCTCCCACCTGGACAGCGGAGGGGTTCGTGGACTCGGAAGTGGAGCGGATTCGCAGCCAGGTGGGGGATTCGGGGGTCGTGTGCGCCCTGTCGGGGGGTGTGGACTCTACGGTGGTGGCCGCCCTCCTGGCCCGCGCCATCGGGGATCGTCTCACCTGTGTCTTCGTTGACAACGGCCTCCTTCGCAAGGACGAGGGGAAGCAAGTGGCCGCCTTCTTCGACAGCTACGGCAAGGCTCACGGGGGATTGAATTTCATCTCCGTAGACGCCTCCTCCCGTTTTCTGGCCAGGCTTGCTGGCGTGATCGATCCGGAGAGAAAGAGAAAGCTCATCGGGGAGGAGTTCATCCGGGTCTTCGAGGAGGAGGCCCGTTGCCTTCCCGGAGTTCGCTTTCTGGCCCAGGGCACCTTGTATCCCGACGTCATCGAGAGCGTTCACGCTGGAGGTCCCTCCCAGACCATCAAGAGTCACCACAACGTGGGGGGGTTGCCGGAGAGGATGGATCTGGCCCTGGTGGAGCCGGTGCGGGAGCTGTTCAAGGATGAGGTGCGGCGGGTGGGTCTGGCCCTGGGGATCCCCGAGGAGAGGGTGTGGCGCCAGCCCTTTCCCGGCCCCGGTCTGGCGGTGAGGGTGCTCGGGGAGGTGACCGAGCGACGGTGCGATCTGTTGAGAGAGGCGGATCACATCGTGGTGGAGGAGATCAAGGCCGCTGGCCTCTATCGGCAGATCTGGCAGTCCTTTGCAGTGCTGCTCCCGGTCAAGTCGGTGGGGGTGATGGGGGATGAGCGGACCTACGAGGAGACCTGTGTCATCCGGGCGGTTCACTCCAGCGACGGAATGACGGCGGACTGGGTCCATCTCCCCTACGATCTGTTGGAAAGGATGTCCAACCGCATCATCAACGAGGTGCGTGGCATCAACCGGGTGGTCTACGACATTTCCTCCAAGCCCCCGTCCACCATCGAGTGGGAGTAGGGCCGGACCCTCTGGCTACCCCGAAAGGGGCAGAACCAGCCCGTCGGTGGCAGCAATGACTCGGCCGGAGTACCCCTCGAAAGCCTCTCCTGGCACCCCTTCCGCCTCCATCTCCGGGTAGAAGTGGGTCAGCACCAGGAGGCGAGGGCGGGTGACCTCGGCCAGCTCTCGGCACCCCTGGGGAGTCATGTGGGCCGACGCTCCCTGGCTCTGGGGGAACGCGCATTCACACACGAACACATCGGCGTCTCGTCCTGCCGCGATCAATCCCTGGCAAGGAGAGGCGTCGCCGCTGTACGCCACGGTGACCGGTTTCCCGATGGCGTTCTGGCCGGTCACCCGCCACGCCTGGGCTTCCTGGGAGCCATGCTGCACTGCGTGGGGCTGGGCATGGAACCATCCCCCGTCCAAGCCGGGTCCGCCGGGGAGGATCTCCTGCCACACCACATCGCCGTTCTTTTCCAAGAGATCGGGGTAAGCGGCCCGGGCCACGTCCTTCACCATGTCGGGAAATCCCCGAGGGCCAGCGATGACCAGGCCGGGGCGACGATCCTGGGGAGGGGCGTAGATTCGGTAGAAGAGGAGAGTGAGAAGGTCGGCCCAGTGATCCAGGTGGCCATGGGAGTAAACCAGGTTGGAAAGCTGTCCTAGACGAACTCCATGCCTGGCCAGCCTGTCCTTGGTGCCGCTCCCCGAATCGAACAGGGCGAGGTCGGTGGTCCCTGACAGCAGGTAGCTGGCGCACCCCCTGGAGGGGTGAGGAACGGTGGTCCCCGAGCCCAGGACCGTCCAGGACACCAAGGAAGGAGCCATCAGGTGATGCTGCGGCCTCGGCCGTTTCCAGTGCGTCCAGCGTTTCCCCGGCTACCCCGGGTGGCGTCCGATTCTCCAGGAGGGGAGTCCTCCTCCTCCTCTTCGTCCCCCATCTCGTCTTCAGCGGCGTCGATGGCGGCGGAGATGTCGGGGCCGGAGCCTTCTGGTCCAAACAGGGCTTCCTCGATCCCCAATCGACGAGCGGTGATGTCGTCCATTTCCAGGAAATGCACCATTTCGTAGAGGAAGGAACGGGCCAGCTCCTCCGCCAGCTCTCCTTCGTCCTGAGCCACCTTGCCCAGGTTGCGCCGGAAGATCAGCACCTTCTCGGGGCGAGGGCCCAGGTCGGTCTGGGCTCCTTCTCCGACGAACAGGCTGAGGAGAAGGGGGCTCAGGGAGGGATCGTGGGCGGCCAGGACCGAATCCTCGGGGAGATCCTGGATGGCCAGGGGGAGATCGGTGAGCCAGGAACGCACCGCTGGGGGGACGTGATCCAAGGTGGCACGAACCGCCTGGACCACCTGGCCCACTTGCCAGTTCACCGGCATCGGATACTGGTCGCTGTCCAGTCTGGTGGCCGCCCTGAACATCTTGTCTGCCCCCTTGTCATCGCCTCGCCTCTCCGCCAGCAGGGCCAGATAGAAGGCCGCCCTGGCCATCTCCGGCTCCGCCTTCCACGCCAGGGTCAGGTGCTTCTGAGCCTCCTCCCACTCTCCCAATTCAAACCGGGTCACTCCCATGCCGGTGTGCAGGTAGGGGTGATGAGGATCCACCTCCAGGGCGCTCTCGAAGACCGAGGCGGCGCCGGGCATGTCGTCGATCTGCAGCAGGGCCTCCCCGAGGAGATGCATGGCCTCCACATCCTCGGGATTCTGTTCGATGAGGGCGGAGCACAGGTCGATGACCAGCTCAAAGTCCTCGGCGTCAAACGCCTCCTCCGCGTCCTCAATGTCGAAGTCGTCCTGAGCCTTGGCCATGGGGGAAACTCCAGGGCCGGTCGGACGAATCCGGGGCCCGCAAAAGGGGGCGGGATTATAGGGAGGGTGACGATTCCCGGCAAACCAGAGAGGCTCAGCCTCCGGTGGGGGTGAGGGTCACCGTGGCCAGGGCAATGCCGGCGGCCCCTGCGGTGGGATCCAGGTTCAGACCACAGGCCACCACCGTGACCGTCGTCGTTTCCGTCACTGCAGCGGGGGCGGTGTAGGTGGCGCTGGCGCTGTTTCCGTCTTCCGTCTGAAGGGTCCCCATTCCGGTTGGAGAGAGGGTCCAGGTGAAGGCGGTCAGGGTGCTGGAAGAGGCGGCGAGGCTCAGGGTTTCCCCGGCTCCGACGGAGCCCGCCCCCGCGATGGAGACCGTGGCGATGGGCAGGAGTTGGACTGTGGCCGTGGCTGCTTGGGAACCGGTTGAGGGGGCGACGGTGATGGTCACCCGTTGGGGGCTGTTGAGGGTGGAAGGGGCGGTGTACTCCGCGCCGGCACCGTCGGTGCCAATGGGGGTCAGGGTGCCCGGTGCGCCGGGGTCAAGGCTCCAGGTCCCCCCCGTCACCGGAGTGCCCGAGGGGTCGGTGACCTGAAAGGAATAGGAGTGACTGGCGGTGAGAACCAGGTTGTTCGGACTCACCAGCATCTCCACCGAGCCGGGCGCCGCGCAGATCTGGACCAGGGCCAGGCCCACCTGGGAAGTGTTGCTGGAGTCCAAGGCCACGATGACATCGACCGCTCCGCCGTCCACGGTAGAGGGAGCGGTGTACAGGCCCGTCGAGATGTTGATGGTTCCCGAGGCAGGATGCTGGAGTTCCCACAGGATGCTGGAAGACGTCTTGCCCCCGATCTGAGCGCTGAACTGCCGGGTGGTGCCGGGGGCAACGGTGGTACTCGCCGGGGTCACCGTCACCGCAGGGGTCTGAACCTCGCCGGCCAGGAGCAGGTCTGCGGGGAGAGAGGCCTGACTCAGGGAGAGGGCCTGTCCACCCGAGAACAGCAGATTCTGGAGGGAGAAGGTGTTGACGCTTTGAACCTGTATCTTATTGAAAATACTGGATATTTTTGATTGCATGGCGGAACTGAACGCTGAGGGGAGGTTCATCTCCGACAAGACATATTGCTGAAACCAGCTTTCGGAAGAGGTGGGTTGGACCGTGGCGATGCCCGATCCCGAGAAGGTGACGATGCAGGTGACGGGATCGACCGAGGCCGGAGCCGACAGGGTGTAGGGAGCATTTGGACCCGCGAGATCGGACGCGGCAGCGGGCAACACGTAGAGCATCTGTACAATGGCGGCCAGAAGGGGTTGGGGAGCGAACTGCCCCGCGCTCATGGGGCCGCCCGTGCTCTTGAAGAGGGTTTGGGATGGGAAGGGTTCGCTGGACACTCCCTCAATCCGCTTGTAGATGACGGTCGCCGGAAAGGCGGCCATCAACGCCAGCAGGGCCGAGACCGTGAGGGTGTCATCGCTGGCGTAACCGGCCGTCGTGGCGAGCCAGGTCCATAGCGTGTTGAGGACGCCCAGATCCAACGTGGTGTTGAGCATGGTCGTCACCGAGTCCATCGCGACCCGCGTCAGGGCCAGCAGGGCCTGCAGAATCCCATCCGCCAGGCCCAGAGCAGCTTCGATGAGATCCAACAGGGTCTGCAGGAGACCAGGGAGGGCCGTGGATCCCAGGCTGGCCGGGTTCTTGATGAGGTTGCTGACCGTGTTGGCGAAGGTCTCCAGGGCGTTCATGAAGTCTTCACCCGCACCGCTCATGGCGGACGAAAACGTGCTCCAAGGACCCGACAAGGTGCCGCCCGGCAGTGGGGAGTTGGCCGGAGCCCCGGAATTCACCTTGTCCTGCAGCCAGTTGTGATGAACGTTGTTGTTGAAATCGGAGGGGGAGGCCCCCCCGGCGATGGGGGTGGTGCTGGTCTGACTTTGCCATGAAGGCTGCTGGCCAAAGCTCTGGTTTCCCAGGCTGGTCTCCAATTTGGTGAAGGCCGCCTGGATGGAACTCATCTGTTGAGTAAACCACCCCTGCGCCACGCCTTGCCCGAGTGTGGCCAGGGAACTCACGTAGTCCGGCAGGGCGAGGATGGCCTGTTCAAACGCCATCTTGGTCCTCCAGATGGCCCCAAAATCAAACAGGGCTTGGAGCCACTGGATGACGGCGGCGACATCGGCTTCGATAGCCTGGAACACCCCGGCAATGAACTGGGCGGCCTGCTCCAATCCGGAAATGGCCAACTGGATTCCCCGGACGATGTCCTCCCCGATCTGGAGGGTGAAGTTGACCACCTTGCCGACGGTGTTGACCACGAAGTCGGAGATGGCGAGAAGCCCACTCTGGATCCCCTGCCAGACATCGCCAGTCCAATCCTCCAGGTCTGACCAGATGGCGGTGAGGCCCGATTCTGGCCCACGCAGCCGTGTCAGCTCCTCGCTCAACTCCTCCTTGGTGTGAAGGGTGCGGAAGCGAGGTCCTCCCGGGCCGCGCAGGCTCACCGCGCAACCCATGACCCCTGGAGGGGTGGTGCCGAGGCCGGTGCCAGCGGCGGTCTGGATGGCCTGGGCCGCCGTGGCTGCCCTGGAGCCTTGCACCCCGGGCGCCAGGCTATTTCCCCCTACCGTTGCTGAGATCAGGGTCTTTCCGGCGGCATCGAACTGGGGAAGGGGACCACTGGGGTTGGTGGGATTGAGGGTCCCCTGACCGGAGAGGTAGCTGTGAACCGGGCCCGCCGGCATCAATGGGATGGCGGTCTGACCCGCCGGGTAGCTCAGCCCCGGGGCGGTGATCAGAAGCTGGGGGGCGACCATGCCGGAGGTGGTGAGGATGGCCAGGGTCGCCTTACCGGTGGCATCGGTGGTGAGGGTCACTGAAGTGGTGCTGTCTACCGATACGGTAGTTCCAGCGATCCACAGGGAGGTGGCGGAATAGCCATCGGCGATCCCCACCGACAGGGGGTAGCCCGGGAGGGGCACCCCATTGGCGTCGAGGAGGTTCACTTCGGTGCGGAAGCGAGTGACCTCGAAGGGCTGGGTGGAGGACTGGAGCACCTGACCCCCCTGCCACATAGGGTGCGAAGCTGCCAGCCAGCGTCGGTGCCGGAGTACCGGGCGACATGGGCCAGGGTGGGTGAGGAGCCCGTTCCAAGACTCACCGCCACCAGGGCCTCGGCGGAGGGGTTTCCTGCCTGGCCGTTGCTGGATGGGTTAATGAACACCCCCACCGGATTCGGGCTGGTGGCATCCACCAGAATGGTGTCGGTAGAGATCAGATCCTGACTCATCACGCTGGTGGTGAAGAGTTGAAGGGGGGCAACCGGGGCATAGCCGCTGCCGACGGTGGGAAGAGGTGAGTCGCGTGGTACCCTGGAGGCGCTTCCAAAGAGGTCGCCGGTGACCAGACTCTCCCTCCTCCTGGTGTTTCTGTTTCCATTGGGTTTGTTCCAGACGGGATGCACCGTCGCCACCGATCCCTATGGGGATGACGATGGGGCGGATGACGATGCCTCGGACGATGACTCATCCGATGACGACACCGGGGACGACGATTCGAGCCCTCCTGATGATGACACTTCCGACGATGACACCTCTCCTCCCGACGATGACACCTCGCCGCCGGATGATGACACCTCCAACTCCCTCCCCGAAGGCTCGGTCCTCCTCATCAACCCGGTGGACGGTGCGGTCCTATGCGGCACGGTGACGGCGGAGGCGGTGGTCGCGGTGGAGGTGGATCGGGTGGTGTTCACCGTGGAAGGAGAGGAAGTGGGAGAGGACGCCGAGGCCCCCTATCGGGTTTCCTGGGACACCACCACCTCAGCCAATGGACTGAGCCACCTTCGAGCCACCGCCGAAGCGGGAGGAGAGTCGGGGTGGGACGAGGCCGAGGTGACCGTGGCCAACGATGGCGGGGATTGCGATGACCTGCCCACCGTGTCCATCGACACCCCGGATGACGGCGAGTTTCTCGACGGCGTCGTCTCCCTCAGGGCCACCGCCAGCGACGACGTGGGCGTGATCGGAGTGCGATTCTTCATCGACGGGGCCCTCCTCTCCGAAGACATTTCGGTGCCCTTTGAGGGAGGTTGGGACACCTCGGCTTTCGAAGAAGGCCCCCACGCCATCAAGGCCCTGGCCGAGGACACGTCGGGTCAGTTGGCGGCCTCCCAGGTGACGGTGACGGTGGACCACACCCCTCCTGCGGTGCACATCGATTCCCCCGAGGATGGGGATCGGGGAGAGGGAGAGGTTCTTGTGGTGGCCGACGTGGTGGAAGAGGGGGCCCTGGTGGAGGTCTCCTTCCGGGTGGATGGGGACGAAGTGGCCTTCTTCGACTCTCCCCCCTTTGAAACGACCTGGGACACCTCTGTCGTCGAATACGGGCTCCACGCGATCGAGGTGGTGGCCCTGGATCGGGCCGGCCACACGGGGAGCGATTCGATTTCGGTGCTGGTAGACAACCCTCCCACCGTTTCCATTGACGCCCCCGAGGAAGGGGATGTGCTTTCGGGAACCGTGTCGGTGACGGTCACCGCATCCGACGATGAAGGGGTGGATCGGGTGGCCTTTGAAGTGGATGGAGAATCCCGGGGAGAAGACACCACCGGCCCCTCCTATCGATGGAACTGGGACACCTGCTTGGAGGGTCCGGGAGAGCACACTCTCAAAGCCGTCGCCTTTGACGAAGGGGGATGGGTGGGTGTGGACGAGGTGACGGTGACCACCGATCAGTCCCTGGAGGTGGACCTCCTCCCCCCTTCTCCTTGGACCTCTCCTGATGGGGAATGGGTGACCCATGTTTCCACCGATGCCGATCTGGTGTCGGTGGAGTTCACCCTGGACGGAACTCCCCTGGAAGGAGCCTGGTCGGTGACCGCCACCGGGGAGGACTGCACTCTCACCTGCGCCTGCTCCCGGGTGGAGTTTCCCTGGAACGCCCTCCTCACCCCAGACGGCTCCTACACCGTTCAGGTCTTCGTCACCGACGCCGATGGAGACACCGACACCAACACCGCTACCCTGGTGGTGATGGGGGATGAGGACGGGGATGGGGCTCGGGATCTGGCCTGGGGAGGCACCGACTGCGACGACGGTGACTCTGCCGTTCATCCCGGTGGATCCGAAGTATGCGATGGGGACGATCAGGATTGCGATGGGGAGGTCGATGAAGGGTTTGACCTGGATTACGACGGAGTGACCTCCTGCGGCGGGGACTGCGATGACGGTCGAGGGGAGGTGAATCCCACCGCCGAAGAAGTGTGCAACAACGGTCGCGACGACAATTGCGATGGCCTCACCAATGGCTGTGGGCTGGATGGGGACGTGGGTCTTTCCACCGCCTTTGCGGTCATCCGGGGGTCGGCGGGAAACTCCGGTGCTGGCTCGTCCCTGGCGGTGGGGGATCTGAATGGGGACGGATGGGGGGACCTTCTCGTCGGCGCCCCTACCGCACCGGGAGGAGGCGCGGTGTTTGTCTTCTACGGGCCCATCGAAGGCGAGATGGACACCGACTCCGCCGACGCAGTGCTGGGAGGAGCGGGTTCCTTGGGAACAGCGGTGGCGGCACCGGGAGATGTGGATGGGGACGGTCTGGTCGACCTCGCTGTGGGAGCCCCCACCGACGGTGATGGGGCGGTGTACGTGCTTCCGGGAGTGCTGGCGGGTCCGGTGGATGTGGTGGAGGAGGGGGTCCGCCTCCCCGCTCTCTATGGTGGGTCACGCTTGGGCACCACCTTGGCGGGAATCGGGGACTTCGACGGGGATGGAGTGGCCGACCTCCTCGCCGGGGCTCCTGAGGCCGACACCCCCTTGGATCAATCGGGTTCAGCCCACCTGATCTACGGCCCGGTCGTTCCTGATATGAACCTGTGGTCAGAGGAAAACGCCCGGATGGTCAAGACCTCTGACAGCGACGCCGCCTTGGGAACAGGGCTGGCGGCGGGGGATGTGGATGGAGATGGCTTCCTCGATCTCTTTATTGGGGGAGCCGGAGATTCGGAGGGGGGAACCGAGGCAGGTCAGGCGTGGGTGGTGCGGGGCCCTCTGACCGAGGCGTACTACACCGTCTCCCTGGGAACGGCCCTGACGGTGATCGGCGAACAGCAGAAGGATGAGGCCGGGTTTGCGGTGGCCATCTCATCTGACCTGGATGGAGATGGGGGCACTGACCTCCTCCTGGCCGCTCCCCATCGCGACACCACCGGCACCTACCCCGGCCGGGTCTACCTGGTGCATGGGGACAGGACTGGGGAAATGGACCTGTCCGCCTCGACGTTGCGCCTGTATGGGGAAGAGGACAGCGACCGCTTTGGTGATGCCCTGGCGGTGGCCGATCTGGATGGGGATGGGCGGGATGACCTCCTGGTGGGGGCGACAGGGCTGGATGGACTGGAGAATGCCGGCGGCGGGGTGTACCTCCTCAAAGGACCGGTGCCCGGCGGAACTCAATACGCCGCTGTTCTGGCTCAGGCTCGCCTCTTGGGAGAGGTCAACACCGAGGAGGCGGGAGCGTCCCTGGCATTGGGGGACCTGAATGGGGATGGGCTCGTCGACCTGGTCATCGGGGCTCCCTCCATGTGCTGCACGGTGCCCGGACCGGGAGCGGTGTATGTGATCCTGGGCGGGGGCTGGTAGCCTGCAAACTTGCTGCAATTTCAGGAGGGAGGGAGGATTCTTCGTCTTTTCCTCGTCGGCGACACTGGTATGATGCAGCGCCCCCGGGCTTTGAAGGAGGCAGACACCTCGCCGCTTCCTGGAGTGATCATGTCCAAGTCGAACCTCATCCCCCTTCTCTGCCTCCTCATGGGCGTGGGGACTTTCTCCTCCTGCGCCACGGGAACCCTCACCCTGGGGGACGACGACTCGGGAGCGGTCACCGATGACGACGCCACCGAGGATGACGACGCCACCGAGGATGACGACGCCACCGCCGATGACGACGATGACGCTACGGCCGATGACGACGATGACGCCACCGCCGATGACGACGACGCCACTTCCGGTGACGATGACGCGACGTCTG
>CAYRTW010000035.1:0-7219 GCA_964426935.1 uncultured Rickettsiales bacterium | reverse complement strand
GACGCCACCGCCGATGACGACGACGCCACTTCCGGTGACGATGACGCGACGTCTGACGATGACGACGCCACCCCCGACGATGACACCACACCTGGGCCCAATTACGAGGGTGCGGAGTTGGTGATCGTGGCGCCGGTATCGGGATACGAGGGGCCGGCGGGAGATCTTGCGGTGCAGGCCAAGGTGGTGGACGTGTATGGGAATCCCTTGGACATCGACACCATCACCTGGTCGGCCAGTCCCTCTGGGGCATCTGCTTCCGGGGCGTCGGCGGTGCTGAACGATCTGGATCCGGGCAGCTACACCATCTCCGCCCAGGCTTCTCTTCCCGATGGCCAGGAACTCACCGCCACGGTCAGCCCCATCAACCTCAGGAGCGCCTATTCGGGCGTCTACACCGGCTCAGTGGAGGCACTGATCACCTCGGACTACTTTGATGTGGCCTGCACGGGAGAATTGGAGGCCACGGTGGACGAGATGGGGGAGGTGATCACCGGCACCGGTACGTGCAGCTTCGCCGAGGGGAGCGACTGGGCCACGTTGGCGCTGAACCTCAGCGGAACGGTGGATGGAGCGGGTTTTGAGGGGACCATGGGCGCCGACCTGGGGTGGTTGGGAGCCTATGATCTGGAAGCCTCGGGGAGCTTCTCCGGCGGCGGCCTCAACGGCAGCTTTGGTGCAGACTACGGATACTTTGTCGTAGACGGGGCGTTTGACCTGTCTGAGTAGCTCCTCCCCCTCCCAGCTTACAACTCAAATCCCACCGACGCCCCCAGCGTGATCACCCGGCCTCCTGCGGTGATGCTGCCCCCCTCCGGATAACCTGCCGGAGTGCCGTTGGCGAGGATGGATTCGTCCTTGACGTTCTTTCTCTCGGCCAGGTGGTGGTACTGAAAGGAGAGATCCAAAAAGACCGGCCCTTCCAGGACATGGAAGGGGTCCCGGGTCCAGGCCCCGATTCCCGCTGCGAACATGTGTACGTCCGAGTCCAGGAAGTTGGTCAGACCGGTCTGATCGGGAACGTAGGTGGGGTCGTAGCTGTATCCCGCTCGCAGCACCACTCCTATCTCCTCAAAAGGGTTGTCCATTCGATGGGAGGGAGGGCGAATCTCCCCTCCCACCCGCAGGGTCCAGGTGTCCCTCCATCCCAGGGGATCATAGTCCCTGGCGTTGTAGGCCTGGGCATCCAGATCCACCACTCCGATGTTGACGGTGGTGTTCTCCTCGTCGATGTAGGCCACCGAGGGGATGGCCTTGGACCACTGATTCCAGGTGAGGTCCAGGTAGGCGGCGGCTCGGGGATGGGTGTATCCGACCCCCAGCCCCACCTGACGAGGAGTGTAGAAATCCAGGATGCGGAAGAGAATGTCCGCCTCCAAGGGAATGGTGATTTCCCCCAGATCTCCCAGGTCCTGCACCCGAAAATACACATCCAGATTCAACTCGGTGGGCTCAATTCGTAGATCGATGGGCCCCCGGTAGACCGCTCCCAGGCGAAGGCCCTTCAAAGGAGGGGCGAGAGTTCCCAGGTCCCACTGAACCCCGGCGATGGGGGCCAGGGCGGGTCTTACGTCCACCTCGATGTCGTTGGGATTGGCCACCAGATCCAGGTTGATGCCCGTGGTTTCACCTTTTTCATTGGTGGTGGTGGTGATCTCTCCGTCCACCAGAATGCCGATCTTGAGGGCGACCCGCGCGAGCACGGTGAGCCCTCCTCCCACGGACAGCCCGCCATCAAAGAAGCGAAGGGCCCCAGAAAGGGTGAGATTCAGTCGTTGCGGGCGATTCTTCCACCGCACGTAGTAGGGATACTGGGGGTCCTCCTGACGAATGAGGACCGCGCTCTGCATGGGCAGGGTGAGGGAGAAGCCCCCTCGCAGGTACCGCCCCAGCCCCCGAGCTGCTTGGAAATGAAGGCCGGAGGGGGCCACATAGTCCTCGGGTGTCCAGACGTCGTAGGGGTTGTCGGGGTTGACGTAGCCATCGTGGTTCTCGTCTGAGGCGATGGGGGGCATGGCCTCGAACCGTTCCCATCCCAGATGGAAGCCAGCGTCCACGCGTCCCCGGTGGATGTTTCCCAGTCCGGCAGGGTTGAGCCAGGATGCGGAAGCGTCCCCGGTGATGGCGATGCCACCGCCCCCTCGCCCCATGGAGGCCGCTCCGATACCGAAGAGATCGGGGGGATTGGCCCGGGCCAGGGAGGGAAGGAGGAAGAGGAGTGAAAAGGCACAAGAAACGGAGATCCGATGAAGATCCATGAATGGACAATCCGATGATTGTGGGGAGTCTGACACCAGCAGAGGAGGTACAGGATGCGTGGATGAGGGCTGGAGCGCAAGGAGGGGAGGAGGCCCAGCCCGGGGTGCTCATCGCAATCGATGATGGGGAGGAAGGGGGCCAGCCGACTCCGTCAGGAGTCTGTCCAGAAGCTGAGGGAAGGAGAGGGAAGGGGTCTTGCACAAGAGAGAGGCGATGGCGGCGGTGAGGCGGGCGCAGGCCAGGGAGCTTCCCGCAAAATTGTCCTCCTCCGAGGTCAATGAGGCGGGGCGGGGATGGCCATGGGCGGCAAAGCGGGGCAGAGGAACGAGTTCTCCCTCGTTGGAGAGCAGGACCTCCCGAAGGGAATACCAGAGGGGAGGAGGGCAATCGGGGTCCCAGCGTACGCTCACCACCCCGGGAAGATCGGCGGGCCAGCTGCTGCGGGGAAGAGGGGCACAGGCGGCCACCACCACCGCTCCGCTTCGGGCGACCCTCTCCACCGCCGCCTTCAGGAGAGGGACGGACTCGGGGGACTCGGAACCCAAGGACAGGTTCAGCACCCGGGCTCCCCGCCCCACCGCTTCATCCATGGCGGTGACCAGGGAGGCCGAGGAGGTCCGCAACCTTTCATCCAGCACTCGTACCGGCAGGAAGGGCAGGCCCGGGTGGAACCTCAAGATGGCGGCGGCCAGGGCCGTTCCATGCCCGTGGCAATCCTCGGTTCCTTCCTGGAGGCGGGGCCCTGCCGAAGAGTCCTCTACGGAAAATCCCGAAAGAAATCGAGCTCCGGCCAGATGGGGATGTTGTGCATTGACCCCGCTGTCGAGGAGGGCGATGGAGGGAACCCTGGGGCTCATTTACCGATCCTGGACGTCGGAGGGAGAGGCGATGACGACCCAGGACGAGAGGAGGTCTGAAGTTGCCACAAGCGCTGGTAGAGCCCGGGTACCTCCTTCAGGGACGCGTGGGCTCCATGCTGGATCAATCGGCCTTCCTCCAGCACCAGCACCTGATCGGCCACGGCGGCCAGGGAAAGGCGATGGGTGACGATGAGGGTGGTGGCCCCGGCCCGTAGCTGATCGAGGGAGGAGGAGATGTGCTCGTCCGCCTCCCAGTCCAAGGCCGAGGTCACCTCGTCCAGCAGGAGGAAGCGAGGCCGACGGAGGAGAGCCCGAGCCAACCCCAGACGCTGTTTTTGCCCCTCAGAAATGCCGGCTCCCCTCTCACCGACGAGGGTGTCCAGCCGGAGAGGGAGGCCCTCCACCCAATCCCACAGCCCCACCTGTTTCAGGGCCACCTCCAACTCTTCCTCAGGAAGGGAGGAGGACAACCCCCACAGAAGATTCTCCCGGAGGGTTCCCGCAAACACCACCGGCTGCTGGGAAACCAGGGCGCTGGCCTTTCTCAGAGAAGCGATGGCCAGGGAGTCCAGGGGGTGTCCATCCACCCGGATCGTTCCTTGTTGGGGGCGATGAAAGCGAAGAAAGAGGTCCAGTACGGTGGTTTTTCCCGCCCCCGAGGTCCCCACGATGGCTACGCTTGAACCCGGTGGAATGTCAAAGGACACGTTCTCCAGGGCCGGCTTGTCCCGATCGTGGCGAAGAGTGACCCCCTCAAAGGAGATTTCACCCTGCCAGTTCTTCAGGACCAGCGCCCCGGGGGCATCGGCGGTGTCTTCCGGCTGATCAAGAATGGCGAAGACCCGGAGAATGGCCGCCCGGGCTCGTTGCAGCCCCAGATACATGGAGGCCAGGCCTTGGGCGGGTCCGTGGAGGCGGGCCTGGTAGAGGGCGAAGGCCACCAGATCCCCTACCGACATCTGGCCGTGGCGAATGAGGTTGGCTCCCAAAAGGAGGACCACGGCAGAGTTGGCGGCCAGCAGGATCTGGCTGATTCCCATTGATCCCGCCTGGATCTTCTGCCAGTCCAGCACCGCCTCCACCAGGCTCTGATTGCGAAGCCGAAACCTCTCCCTCTCGGTGGCTTCGGCGCCGTGGGCTTGGACAAAGCGGATGTGTTGGAGGGTCTCCGCCATGGAGGAGGCCAGATCGCTCCCCCTCTGCCGAATCAGCATCGCCTGATCATGGGTCCGGGGCCGAAAGAGGCGGAGGAGCAGGAGGAGGGGAGGGATGAAGGCGACCGCCACCGCAAAGAGCAGGGGGGAGAGCCATACCAGGAGCCCCACTGCCATCCCCAAGGTGACCCCTGCCGAGAGCACCCCCAAGAGGGTCCCCGAGGCCAGTTGCTGCACCTCGTTCAGGTCCGCCCCCATGCGGGTGAGGAGATCCCCCAAGCGCTGCCGGTTGTGAAATCCAAGGCTGAGGCGCTGCAGGCGATCCAGCAAGGCCAGCCGGAGATCCTGAAGAACCCGGGCGGTCACCCAGGTCTGGAGATATCCGGCCCCGGCAGAGAGAAGCACTCCAGCCACGGTGGAGGCGAAGAGAAGGGCAGCCAGCCGAGGAACCAGGTGGGGATCATTTCCCTGGAAGACCCGATCAAAAAGCTGTCGGAGGAGAAGGGGATAGACCAGGGAAAGGCTGGTCCCCACCAGCATGGCCAAAGCCAGGACGCACTGCTGACCCCAGTACGGCCGTATCCACCTCAAGATCCGCCAGAGATCTCGCCATTCATTGGATTGGATGGGGACCGCTGGAGAGGAGGGGGGAAGGGGAGGAGAAGGCTCCCGGCTACTGACAGGAGGTGTCGGGGGTGACGTAGTTGTCCTGGGTGAGGGTGTTGGACCAGTTGCAGCCCCGGTCTCGAATCTTCACCTGAACGTCGTAGGAGGTCTGAAGCTCAAGGGCGCTGGCGGAGACAGTGAGTGTCAGGTCCAGATCGGTAGCGTCGGCCACCTCAAAAGTGCCCTGGAACAGGGTGTCATCAAAGTAGATGGCTGAATCCGCGCCGTTGATGTCCCCATCCTGGTCGTACCAGTGCATCTTCAAGTCCAGGGAACAAGCTCCCCCTTCCTCGCGGGGAGTGATGGTGAGGTTCGTCAAGACGGGGGCCGTCCCCCAGACCCCCTCCAGGCATCCGGGGGGCACCGTGTCGTCGTCATCGTCGCCGGGGATGTCGGGGGTCTGGTCCACGCACAGCAAGGCGTTGTTCTCCACCCCGGGAGTGGGGCTCAAGTTCACCTCTTCGCAGCCAAACCCGCTGGGACAGTCGTCGCTCTCCGAGCAGGTGACCGTGCAATAGGGGGAACTGCCCAGGATGGAGACGCACAGGTTGTCGTTGCAGGTGGGGTCGGCCTGCTCGTACAGCACATCCCCCTGCCCATCTCCTCCTTCCAGAGCACACTCCCTGCCCACCAGGGAGGAACAGCCAGATCCGAGGAGGATCAGCATCACGACCGGAAAGATGAGGGGGGAGGACACCATGTTCTGCTCAGGGGCGGGGAGCGACGGGCCGAACAGCGAGGGAGAAGGGGGACACATCCAACAACTCCACCGAACGAATGACGTGGCCCTTGGAATCCGCCAGGGTCACTCCTCCTGAGCCCACCTCAGGATCCAGGGTGGGAGCGATGAGCACCAGATTTCCAGTGGAGGGAACGGTCTCCACCCCCGAGTAGGCGAGTCCCAACTCCTCCCACTCCGCCTTGCCTCCCCGATTGGAGGTGCGAGCCAGAGTCTTGAGAGAGGACAACACCAGGGAACCTCGTGCGTCGAAAGAGCAATCCCGGATCCGCCGGGCATTTCCCATGGGCTGGAACAGGAGGCGATCCGGGGTCCCCACCGCCGCCAGGGGGAGCAGATCCACCAGCACGGTCTCGGTCTCATCGGTGCGGGGGGCCACCAGACGCTGGCCGTCCACCGAGAGTTCGATGTGGGAGAACATGTAGCGTTCCCGTCCCGGGGCCAGGTTGATGGTTTCTAGATCCCGACCGGATCCATCGAATACCTTCAGGGTCCCTCCCAGAGCCTCCAAGACGTAGATCCGGTCATGAATGGGGTCCACCTCCAGATCCAGAGGCATTCCTGCCACTTCCCAGGCCCCCTTCCTCACTCCGGTAGTGGCATCGAAGACCATCACCTCGGTCCGGGGCTCGGGGATTCCCTTCTGACGGGCGGCCAGGGCCTCCTTGCCGGGAGGGTTCACCAGAGCCACCACGGTACCGTGAACCCCGTCCACATCTACGGCGATGGTGGGTCTCTCGCTCCACTTTCCGGTGAAGGTCAATCCTTCGGCGTCCGCCACCCGGAGCCCGCCGGATGACCCGACAAAGGCGCGGGCCCCGTCGGCGCTGAAGGCCATGTCGTGGATGAACTCTTGAAGGGGAATTCGGCCCACCACCTCTCCCCGATCCATGTCAATGACTCGGATCTGGTTGCTGGCCACCCAAGCGATCTGGGGAGGGGCAGCCAAGGCAGAAGCGGGGAGCAGGCCAAGCCCGAGGGCGAGCAGGGAAGCAGTTCGCATGGTGATCCTCAGGGTCAGCCGTTGTCGGGAATGGCGCAGAAATCTCGCCAGTCGTTGTTGATGTTGCTACAGGAATCGAACCAGTCGTTGTAGTGACCGGCGTCGGGGACCTGACCCGTCCAGTAGCAGGTCTGCCAGCAGAGCTGAAGGTCGGTCTTCCAGGGACAGGGATCGGGGTCATCGTAACGCCCCACCTCCCAACCAGGAGCGAAGGAGGGGCAGCAGTCGGAGAAGGCGTAGCCTCGTACGTCCTTCTCCACCCGATCCTGAACGGCCCGGGCCTTGACGTTGATGCCTTTGATTCGGGTCATGATGTCCTGGACTCCACGGCGGGGCCCTGATGGGCGAGTCGCGTCACTTTACTCTTCCCGATAGAGCGTGTCCCTGTCCAAGGAGAGGAAAACTCGTCTCCGAGGATCACATAGAATGCGTAGCGCAGGGAGCGAACGGCCGGAGGGCAAGGAGCGGAGGGACCCAAAGCCATCTGTCAGGCCCGTCCCGGTCCTTCCGGAAGATCCGGCCGAATCGCCTGACGCAT
>CAYRTW010000034.1:0-32665 GCA_964426935.1 uncultured Rickettsiales bacterium | reverse complement strand
GACCTGCTGCGCTTCGGGGAGGAGTGGAGGCGGGGTGGGCTGGGGAGGTCCTCCTTGCTGGGTAGGAAAATCATCGAGACGTTCTGGGCCCCTCCCGTTTCTGAGGGAACCTACGCTTTGGGATGGGACACCCCATCTCAGGAAGGCTCTTCCCTCGGTGGGGCGGTTTCCCCAGGGGAGAAGGCGTATGGCCATCTGGGATTCACCGGCACCTCCCTGTGGGTCTTTCCGGAGAGACGGAGGTCGGTGGTTCTCCTCTCCAACCGGGTCCACCCCCACCGGGACAATCTTCGGATTCGAGCCTTTCGCCCTCGCTTCCACACCACCGTGGTGGGGACGGGCACGCCCACAGAGAGGCCGTGGTAGTATTTCCACTGCCTTTTTCACGTTCCTGGCCAGGCGACTCGGAGTCTCTCCCCATGAGTGAAAGCAGCCCTCCCGACGAGCGTCCCTGGTTTTCCCGAGGGGCCGGTGGGGGTCAGACCCTTGAGCCGATGACCTCTCGGCGGGATGCCACTGCGGCCGCTCTGTGGCGAAAATGCGATGCCTGTGGCGAACTCCTCCATATCCCTGATGTGAATGCCAACGCCTCGGTCTGCCCCAGGTGTGAGCATCATTTCCCCATGGAATGGAAGGAAAGGATCGCCCTGCTGGTGGATCCGGGCACCTGGGCCCCCATGGACGAGGACCTCTCTCCCCGCGATCCCCTGCACTTCTTCGACTCCAAGTTCTATGCCGACCGGCTGGTGGAGACCCAGGCCCGGAGGGGTCTTCAGGACGCCTTTGTCGCCGGGAGGGCCGAACTCCAGGGGAGGCCCATCGCCCTGGGCACCTTCGACTTTCAATTCATGGGGGGCTCCATGGGGTCGGTGGTAGGGGAGAAGGTGACTCGCCTTTTTGAGATGGCCCGCGAGGAAAGAAGGCCTGCGGTGGTGATCTCCGCTTCGGGAGGAGCGCGCATGCAGGAGGGAATCCTGTCTCTCATGCAGATGGCCAAGTCCACTTCCGCCCTGGCCCGGCTTCGAGAAGCGGGGATCCCCTATTTTTCGGTGCTCACCCATCCCACCACCGGTGGAGTCGCCGCCTCCTTTGCCATGCTGGGAGATGTGATCCTCGCCGAGCCCAAGGCCCTCATCGGGTTCGCCGGGCCTCGGGTCATCGAACAGACCCTCCGTCAGAAGCTTCCTGCCGGGTTTCAGCGCTCGGAGTATCTCCTGGGCCACGGAATGCTGGACGCCATCGTTTCCCGCAAGGAGTTGAGGGGCACCCTGGCGAGCCTGATGGCCCTGTTGTGTGACTAGCGGGACGACTCCCCGAGTGCTATCGGGAAGGATCTCAGCACCCTGGGAGGGCCTCTTCTCCATCCAGTTCCTCTCCTTCCTCTCCGGGGTGCCGTCGGGATGAATCTTCCACCCCCTTCACCACCCATCCCTTCGAGTTCCCTGCTCCTGGAGAACCTCCTGGCGTCCCTGGAAGTGACGGCCATGAAGCTGGGGTTGGACACCATCCGCTACGTCTTGAACGTGCTGGATCGGCCTCAGGAATCCTTTCCCTGCGTCCTGGTGGGGGGCACCAACGGCAAGGGCTCCACCTCCACCTTCCTGGCCGCCCTCTTGCGCTCATCGGGGATGAAGGTTGGGTTGTTCACCTCCCCCCATCTTCAGCGCTGGAACGAGCGGTTCCGGGTGGACGGAAAGGAAATCTCCGATCCGGCCCTTTCCCGTTGGGTGGAGAGGCTGGAGAGCCTGCGGCGGGAAGATCCCAAGGCATCCCCGATGACCTTCTTTGAGCTATGCACCGCTCTGGCCCTGGGATGGTTTCGGGAGGAGGGGGTCCAGGTGGCGGTGCTGGAAGTGGGACTGGGAGGGAGGTTGGACGCCACCAACGCCTGTCACCCGATCCTGTCTCTTATCGGGTCCATTGATCGGGATCACATGGCCTGGCTGGGGAGCACCGTGGAGGCCATCGCCGCTGAAAAGGCGGGGATTGTGCGTCCCGATGGAGAGTGCTTGACCAGCGCCCAGGGAGAGGGATTGCGGGCCCTGGAGGCGCTGTTGAAGGAGAGGGGGGCCAGTCTGGAGAGGCTGGGGGAGGAGTTTTTTGCCCGAGAGGAGAACGGCGCGGTGACGTTTTGGAGCGTCGAGGGGGAGATTCCCGGGCTCCGGCTGGGGATGGAGGGTGCCCATCAGGTTCGCAACGCGGCTCTGGCCTTGCGGGGTTACCAACGAATGGTACACCTGGGGGTCGCCCCACCCATGGATCCGATGGCGATTCGGGTTTCCCTGGGGAAGGTGCGGGTGGCCGGTCGGTTGGAGAGGTTCCCAACAAGGCCTCCGGTGGTGCTGGATGGGGCTCACAATCCTGAGGGGATGGGGACGTTGGGGCGCTGGCTGGAAGGGGAGGGAACCCGGGCGAGGCCCCGCATCCTGGTACTGGGAGTTGCCGCCGACAAAGAAATTCCTGCCATGTTGTCCAGGCTTGGCGGGGAGGTAGAGGGGGTGGTGGCCACGGCTGCGGATCATCCTCGCGCCGAACGCCCCCACAATCTGGCCAGGGAGGTCAGAATCCAGTCCCCTCAGATACTCGTGGAAGAGGTGGAAGGGAGCGCTGCTGCCCTGGCAAGGGCTCGTCGTCTGGCGGGAGAAGGGGGGGTGGTGGTGGTGGCCGGGTCCCTGTTTCTGGTGGGGGAGATTCGGGAAATTCTGGAGAGGGAGGGGGCCCTTCCCTCTGGAGTTGGAGAAGGATGAGGAGGGGATGGGTAGGGTTGGCGATCCTGCTCCTGGTGGGGCTGGTTTCCGCCTCGGGGCGAGCTGAATCCCCCGAAACGCCGCCCAAGGCCCGATCTGGGCAGTCCGGTGTCCGCTTCTCCCTTCCCCAGGTGGCCTGGAAGGAGACCGATTTCAAGCTGCTGGGCCCCCTTCTTTTGGAGGCGGAAACCCTCACCTGGTCGGAGGAAGGAAAGGTCCTGGAGGCCCGTGGAAATGTGCAGGCGACCCTGGGAGCCCGAGTCCTCCGTTGCGACTTTCTCAAGATCCGCTTGGATCGAGAAGAGGTTCACGCCGAAGGGAACGGGAGCCTGGAGGGAGAGGGGGAGAAGGCCACCTTCGAGTCCGCAGACCTGTCCATTCCCGGGGCCACCCTGGTCCTGGCCAAGGTAGGGGCGGAAAGGCTGGCCAGGAGATACTCGGTGCGGGCGGGGAGGGCGTCCCGACTGGGGGATGGGCGGATCTTCTTGAACGAGGCCTGGTTTACCCCTTGCGCCTGTCCCTCGGGGGCTCCTTCCTGGGCCATCCAGGCAAAATCAGTGCGAATCAACAAGGAAGGGAGGGCCACGCTGCGAGGGGGATGGCTCCTTGTCAAGGAAAAGAAGGTGCTTCCCATTCCCCTGGCTTCCTTCTCGTTGGGGGATGGCCGGGCTTCGGGGTTTCTTCTTCCCGACCTCCGCTTCGGGGGATCGACTCCCTTCCAGGTGGGGCTCCCCCTGTTCCTGGTCACCTCCCGAACCACCGATCTCACCCTCACTCCGACCTGGATCGACACCCGGGGCCTGAAGGGGGCCGGTGAGTTCCGCTTTCTCTATCAGGAGGATCAGGGAGGCTCCCTGCGCCTGGAATACATTCACGACAGCCATCTGCGCGACGAACTGAGGGAGGCCTATCCGGGCCAGACCATCAACGATCTGGAGCCCTTGGGCTACGACGAGAACCGCTTCTGGCTCTCCCTTCGCAATCGGGCCTTTCCCGGGCCGTTCTCGTTGGGATCGGACCTGGATCTGACCCGGGATGATCGATGGTTCAAGGATTTTCGGGCTGACGTGGAGGGGCGCAGCCAGTCCTACCTTCCCTCCCATCTCTGGGCCACGGTGACCCAAGGGCTGGGGTCGGCTGGGGTCGATGCCGTCCTGGTGCGGGACCTGACTGAACCCACCAATGCCTACACCCTTCAGCGCCTTCCTGGTGTGTGGGGGGAAGGAGTGGGGCTGAGGCCGAAAACGAAGGGGTGGGATCGCCTTTCGGTCAACCTCCATACCGGCTACCAGGCGTTTCTCTCTCAGCCTGATCTGTGGCATCCCCAGAGAACCTGGGACGCCCCCTTTGCCGACGTGGGCAGAGATGGGGTGGGGCAGGGCCGGGAGGGTTACCCCGGAAAACCTGATGCCGATGGATCTCAAGGGGATGGTCGATATCAGCAGGGGGAGCCGGTGCATCGTCTTCATCGGGTGGAGGGAGAAGCGGAGGCGCGATTCAGCATGGATCCTTTTCAGATCCTCCACATTACTCCCCAGGTGGGGATGAGAGGTGTCCTCTACGGGGGCTTCTGGGAGCGGAGCGAGGTGGGCTACCTGCTGGTTCCTCAAGCGAAAGTGGACCTCCGAACCCTGCTTTATCGAGACCTCCCTGCCTCGGGCTCGGGGAGGAGTTCCCATCGACATCTGGTGGAGCCCTGGGTGTCGTTCCGATGGACCCCCTGGGTGGGGGAGGCGGTCCATCCCCTCATCACCCTGGGAGATGTGGCCACGCGGGAGGCTCGCCTGTCCTTCGGGCTGACCCAGAGGCTGCTGGAGAGAAAAAGAGGCCTGATGGGAGGGGAGGGCGGAGAAACCGCGTCGGTGCTGGAACTGCGCCTGTGGGCCGAATGGGAGGGAATGAGGGAGGCGAGAATGGAATACAGCCAGCCCTGGCGCCCCATCCGGATGGATCTTTTATGGACGCGGGAGCGGGGGCAGGCGGCCGTGCGCCTCGCCGTCGATCCCCATGGCCCCTTCCTGACCTGGTTGTCGGCGGACGTCTCCACCCGGGGGGCATCGGGGAACTACTTGCGGGCAGGGTTCGATTGGTATGCTGCCCAGGACGCGGGGGCGGGGCTCCTCTGGGTGGATGGGGAGGCCTCGGAAACCCTGAGACGGCTTCCGTCGGAAAGAAACGAGGTGGCCCAGTTCTCGGTGCAGGGAACGTTGGCTCCCTGGTTTCTCCTCGGCACACCGGACAAGGATCCCAAAGGGATCTTGGGGGGTATCCGGGTTTCTGCTCGTCTTCGGGTGAGTTTTGCCGACTTCCCGGGGAGCTCCAGCGAAGGAGTGAAGAGGATCCTCTCCCAGGTCTACAGCCTCGATTACGTCTCCCCCTGTCAGTGTTTCAGCGCCGGTCTGGATTTCACCGTGGACACCGATCAACCCCTTCCCTCCTTGGGACTGAGGCTCCAGTTGGGGGCGGAGTGACGAGCCGGAGAGGTCCCCTCAATACTCGTAGAACCCCTTGCCCGTCTTCTTCCCCAGCCGCCCTTCGGCCACCATGTTCTTGAGGATTTCTGGGGGCTTGAAGGTGTCGGTTCCCAGTTGCTCGTGCAGGTAGGTGGTGATGGCCAGCCTGACGTCCAGGCCCACCAGATCGGTCAGTTTCAGGGGCCCGATGGGATGGCGGTACCCCAGTTCCATGGCGGTGTCGATGTCTTTGGCGCTGGCCACCCCCTGCTCCACCATACGCATGGCCTCGTTCCCCAGGGTGATGCCCAGCCGGGAGGTGGCAAAGCCGGGAGCATCGCGAACAACGATGCAGGTCTTTCCCAGCCGGACGCCCACCTCTTTCACGGCCTCGACCACCTCTTCACGAGTCTCATCCCCCCTCACCACCTCCAGGAGGGTCATCACCGGCACCGGGTTGAAGAAGTGCATGCCCAAGAAGCGGGAGGGGTCGCCAAAAAAACCTCCCAGGCGGGAGATGGAGAAAGAAGAGGTGTTGGAAGCGACGATGGCGTGAGGGAGGCAGGAAGCGGCGACCGTCTGCAGCAAGGCCTTCTTGAGTTCCATCTGCTCGGGCACCGCTTCAATGATCAGATCTGCTGGGGAAACGGCATCGCTGGCCGAAGAACAGGGCTGGATTCTCCCCAAGGCCAATCCCCTTTCTTCAGGAGAGACCTTGCCTTTCTCCACCGCCTTGTCCAGAGAGGCAGCAATGCGAGCCATCCCCCGGGATACGGCCTCGGGCGAGGCGTCCGCCACCCGAACCGCAAACCCCGCTCGTGCGGCCACTTCGGCGATCCCAGCCCCCATGGTTCCCAATCCGAGGAGGGCCAGGGTGGAAGGAGACGAGAGCATGGGAACCTCCAGGTGGATGAGAAGCGGCGGGGAGGATAGGTGGAGAGGCCCTCCCTGGCAAGAAGAGCCGGGAGTCCCTTTGCCGTGCTACTTTTCCCCCTCATCTTGGCCCCACAGCGAGTTTCCATGGACGACCGATTCCTCTCCCAGAAGGCCCGTCTCTTCACCGAATCGGTGATTCGCACCATGACCCTGAAGGCGAGGCGTCATGGTGCGGTGAACCTGTCCCAGGGATTCCCGGACTTCGATCCTCCCGAGTCCCTGAAGGAGGCTGCCTGCCAGGCCATTCGCGACGGAAAAAACCAGTACGCCATCACCTGGGGGACGGTGGCCCTTCGGGAGGCCATCGCCCGTAAAGTCACTGAATTCAACAAGATCCCCTGCGACCCTGAAACCAACATCACCGTCACCTGTGGGGCGACCGAGGCCATGATTGCCACCCTGTTGGCGGTGGTTGACCCGGGCGACGAGGTGATCATTTTCGAGCCTTACTATGAGAACTATGGCCCCGACACCATCCTGTCGGGGGCAGTGCCACGGTTCGTTCCCCTGAGGGCCGATTCAGCGGGGCGTTTTTCTTTTGATCCGGATGA
Source organism: uncultured Rickettsiales bacterium (assembly GCA_964426935.1). Classification (GTDB taxonomy): domain Bacteria; phylum Myxococcota_A; class UBA796; order UBA9615; family JAKLKC01; genus CAYRTW01. The sequence goes on along the minus strand of CAYRTW010000034.1, from coordinate 25,978 downwards.
AGTCCGGGCCGCCTGCTCTCCCCGCACCCGAGCCCTCATTCTCAACACTCCCCACAATCCCCTTGGCAAGGTGTTCACTCGGGAAGAGATGACCTTCCTGGCTCAGCTCGCCCAGGAGAGGGATTTCCTGGTGGTCACCGATGAGATCTACGAGCACATCCTCTACGACGGCCGGGAACACGTCTCCATCGCCTCCCTTCCGGGAATGGGGGAGAGGACCGTCACCATCAGCGGCCACTCCAAGACGTTTTCGGTGACCGGATGGCGACTGGCCTACGCGGTAGCTCCTCCAGGAATCACCCGGGGCATCCGCAAGGTGCATGACTTCCTTACCGTGGGAGCTCCCCATCCCCTTCAGGAGGCAGGGGCCTTCGCCCTCTCCCTACCCCCCAGCTATTACCGGGATCTGATGGAAGACTACGACCGCAAACGTTTGATTTTACTAGGCTATCTCCGGGAGGCCGGGTTTCACTGCTACGATCCCGAAGGGGCCTACTACATCATGACCGACATCGCATCCCTGGGTTGGGACGACGACGTGGCTGCGGCCCAGCATCTGGTGGAGACGGTGGGGGTGGCGGCGGTTCCCGGCTCTTCGTTCTACCGAACGGCAGGAATGGGCAAGACCCAGCTTCGCTTCACCTTCACCAAGAAGGACGAGACCCTTCACGCGGCGGGGGAGAGGCTGAGACGGGGAGGGGTCAGGCGCTCCTGAGGGGAACAGCTCCCACCTGTCCCGGCTTCATGGCTTCAAGCAGCGAGGGCTCCCCTCAAGGGGCTCGGTCTGGGGAGGGAGCGGGAGCTTCTTCATCATCGTCCCCCTCATCGTCGTCCCCCTCGTCTCCCTCCGGGGAGGGAGGGGCGTCCTTCCCCTGGGCATTTCCCACCGCCGAGGCATCGTCCACATATCCCAAAGCGGCAAGGCGGGAAGCCAGGCCCGGATCCGTTCCCACCTTGCCCACCTGGCTCCCCGTCTGGGAGGCATCGAACTTGTCCAGAACGGCCTGGAGGGTGGAAAGAGACGCGCTGAAATCGGGGTTGTCAATGCGGCTGTTCCCCTCCAGGGCACCGTTCTCCATGGGGTAGAGCTCCTCCTGGCGGGGAGGGCCGGGGCGGCGGATCAGGCGCAGATTCCCCCTGCGGACGGCCCGGGGCAGGAGGGAGTTGGGCCAGGCGGGGGTGGTCTCCCGGTCAAAGCCGGGGCGGCGGGTGGCTTCGCAAAAGAGGTCTCGTGGCTCAGGGGCAGAGCCCTTGCCTCGCAAGACTTCGGCCAGATCCACTCCTTCGGCGTTGCCCAACCTGGGGGCGGACGCGAGGTGAAGGAGGGTTGGGGCCAGATCGAGCAGGGACACCGGGGTCTTGATCTCGCCGAGGGAGGGCAGGTGGGCTTCGCTTCGCACCAGAAGGGGGACGTGGATGTTGGTGAGGTATACGTTCTGGCCATGGTCGAAGGCTCCTTCCTGGTGCTCCCAGAACGTCTCCCCATGATCGGCGGTGACCACCAGGATGGCGTTGTCCAGGCTTCCCCTCTCCTTCAGCCAGGAGAGGAGCTTGCCCACCTCCCGGTCCAGGCCGGCAATTTCGGCGGTGTAGAGGCGTTCCAGTTGCTGGGCACCTCCAGTGACCTCCCCGGTCCTCTTGAATTTCCGGCGGATCTTCTTGATATCCCTCATGGTTCCCTTGACCCGGCCTTGGTAGGGTTGGGTGAATCGGGCCAGGAGATCCCGGGGAGGCTGATAGGGATAGTGGGCGTCGAAATAATGGATCCAAGTGAAGAACGGAGAGGAGGATTTGCCACGGCCCTCAAACCAGGCTCTCACCGCCGCGTTGGTTTCGGCGGCGCTTCTCTCCACATGGGCGCCACCTCGTCGGGAGCTCATGTCGTCGTTGAAGGTCTGGAAGCCCTGATGAATCCCGGTTTCCTTTTCTACGGCAGCGGAGGAGACAAAGGCTGAGGTGTGGTAACCCACCGCCTTCAAGGCCTCGGCCAGGGTTTCCGCTGAAGCGTCCAGGGTGTAACCATTGCGGGGAACGCCATGGCGGTGGGGCATCTGACTGGTGAACAGGCTGGAGTGGGAGGCCAGGGTGGAGGGGGCCGTGGATTGAGCGTTGCTGAACCAGGTCCCCTCCCTGCCCAAAGCGTCCAGGTTCGGAGTGGGGTTTCGATCCTCGCCGTAGAGACCCAGATGGTCGGCCCTGACCGTGTCCAGGGTAATGAGGAGGAGATCGGGAGGGGAGGTGGAGGGGGAGGAGGCCCGCAGGTGCCAGAAAATCGCTCCACCCCCTGCGGCCAGGAGGAGGATCAGAGAGAAGAGAAAGGTGCGTCGTCCCATGGCGGCGGGCAGTGTATCAGGTTGGGAGGTCCTGACCGCCATTCCCATCACTTCCTGGTCCTCCTGCTCCGTCTGGAGAGCGACGTTGTGTATCGGGTCCGACAATGGCATCTTTTCGAGCCTTTTCTCGCATTTTCAACGGGAAGCAGGGAGCGGTCTTGAACACGGAGTGGTCGGGAAAAGTGGTGCTCATTACCGGAGCATCCAGCGGGATGGGAGAGGGAATGGCTCTTCGTCTGGCCCGGGAGGGGGCAAAGCTGGGCTTGATGGCAAGGCGGGAAAAGGATCTACAGGCCTTGGCAGAGACCATCCGGACCCTGGGAGGCGTGGCGGAAGTGGCTCCCTGTGACGTGGCGGATCGCTCCCAGGTGGAGTCGGCCGTTGCCACCCTGACTGGGAAACTGGGGCCGGTAGATCTCCTCCTGGCCAGCGCAGGAGTGTGGGGAAGGACCCACGGCGCCCGGTTCGTCACCGAGGACGTGGTTCGATTCATGGAGATCAACCTGATGGGGGTGATTCACGCCTTCGGGGCGGTGCTTCCCTCCATGGTGGCTCGGGGGTCAGGTCACGTTGCTGCCATTTCCTCGGTGGCCGGGTACCGGGGACTTCCCAAGCTCGGTGCCTATTCCGCCAGCAAGTCAGCGGTGACCATTCTGCTGGAATCCCTTCAGATCGACCTTCACAAGACCGGAGTGGCGGTGAGCGCCATCCATCCCGGCTACATCCAGACCCCCATGACCGAAAAAAGCCGGTTTCCCATGCCCTTTCTGCTGACCCGGGATGAGGCAGTGGACATCATGATTCGGGGTCTGGTGAAGCGAAAAGCGAGGATCGATTTTCCCTGGCAGATGGCCCTGATCCTGGGAACGGCCCGCACGTTTCCCAACTGGCTCTGGCATCTCCTGGCCACCCGCTTCAAGATCGCCGGGTGAGAAGGGGAGCCCAAGGCCCACCCGCTCCCGACAGGCGACCCTCCGGTCATCACCGGCTGAAGGGGCAAGCGGGCCCTCGTCGTTTTCAGGGCTGGTGGGAGGAGGGTCGCTGTTACTCTTCGCGCCGTCGGGCCTGAACCACCAACCGATAGGAGCCAAAGTGGGCCTGACCTGCGGTGTACAGCACGGCGGTCAACAGGCGATACGGAGTGGCCCGGTCGGCAATGACCAGCAGTTCCCCGTCGAAGGGAGCTCCCCCCCTCTCCTCAATGGTCTTGAAGGTGCTGGCTCGGTCTTGGAGAATCTCAAACAGGGGAGGAATGACGGGGCTCTTGCCTCCTGCCTGGACCTCCAGGGGCAACCCCTGGGCTCCAAGATCCACCACGATCTGATCCTCCACCAGGATCTTGTCTACGGTGATGGTCACCTTCACCGCCGGCTCGATCTGGGTCTGGATGGAGGACATGGGGGGAGTCAGTTTGTCGCTGATGCGGATGGCGTCCGGCTGTTCGGCGTACTGCTTGAGGAGGAACACCAGGATGATGGTCATCATGTCCATCATGGCGGTAATGTTCAGCTCCCGAATGTCGTCCCCGATCCCCCTGCGGGACTTCATGCGGCGACGGCGACGGGCCTTGACCTGGGCTTCGTAATCCTCGTCCTCTGACTCTTCCGCTTCCCACTCGGCCCCCTCCGAAGGGGCTGGCTGGCGGGACGGGTCGGCGGAGTCTGAGGCGGTGGGGTGCTTGCTGCTCATGGTTTCCCAGTTCCTGGCTTACTTGCCGGTGTAGACCTGTCCGAAGGATACATCCTCGAACAGCTTCCTCTTGCCGTCGGTGCGGGCGGCGTCCAAGGTGGCGACCACCGTGTCATAGGCAATCTCCGGGGAGGCCACCACCACCAGGGTAGGGGAGATCCGACCCAAGGACTTGATCTCTCCCAGCTTGGCGGAGAGGGCCTTGAAGTCGTAGTTCTTGCCCTGCATGGGAATCAGATGCTTTCCCAGGGTGGCATCGGAGGACAGGATGGTGAATCCGGTCTGGGTCACCGCCAGGGTCAGGCTCCGATCCTCTTCGGTTTTTTCGGACTGCCCCTTGGCATCGGCACCGTAGTTGGGGGCCAGGATGTCGATCAGCTTGAGCTCCGCCAGATAGGACACCGCCACCAGCATGAACATGATGAGGTTGACCATGATGTCGAGGTAGGGGACGAGGTTCAGCTCTCCCCCCTCGAAGTCATCGTCAGCGTGATTCTTGGAGAATCGGGACATCAACAGGTCCTCGCGGGGGCGAATGAGCCCCCTGTCTCAGGGCTCAGGCCGATTCGTACTGACCGCGACGGGCCTGGGAACGGGCCCGGGCCAGGAGGTTTTCGATCCGGGCAGAAGAGTGCTCGATGTTCTCCATCATCCCCCGGGTGGAGGTGGTCAGCAGGAGGTGGGCGATGATGCAGGCCACCGCGATGGTCAGTCCCATGGCGGTGTTGTACATCGCTTCAGAGATGCCCTTGGACAAGGCGGCCGCCTTCTGGTCGGGGGCGATGAGGGCGGTGGCTCCGAAGGCCTGAATCAGACCGAAGATGGTGCCGATGAGGCCGACCAGGGTGGCGATGTTGGCCAGGGACCACAGGGCGGAGATCCTCTTGCTGATCTTGGGGCTGACCTCCAGAAGAGCCTCGTCGATGGCACCGGTGATGGCGGCACCACCGTGGTTGGCCTGTTGAAGAGCGGCTTTGATGACCTGGGGGAGAGCGGCATCGGGGTAGGAGGCGCAGATCTGAATGGCCCGGTCCACCTTGCCAGCCACCAACTGCTTCTCAACCTGCTCCAGGAAGGCCTTCTCCGGCACTCGCAGACGGAAGAACACCGCGTAGAAGCGCTCTCCCATCACCGCGATGGACACGGCGGAGATGAACACGTTGAAATACATGGCCGGCCCGGCCGCCTCGAAAAACTCCTTGAAATCCATGCTCTCTCCAGATTCCGCTCTCAGGCGGAGTTCCCAAACCGGGGGGACGGAAAGCCCTCCACCGTCGATCCCATTCTCTCTTCAGAAGCCCCGCTCCCCAGCGCACCCTCGAACGAGGCGCCGCGACGAAGAGCGATGACCCCCTCTCGAAAGACGAAATCCCTTCGGCAGGCATGGCTGAACGCAACACCCACCTCGCCACCATGACGATGGGGGGATGTTGCCAGGGAGAGACCGGCCCCGCAACGCGATCCCCCCCTTGTCGGAGATTCGGAACACGATCACCCTTGCACGATGCCGTTCCCTCCCTCCTTTTCTTCGCTTCGGCCCATCCCGTTCGCCACCTGGCGGGGGGTGGTCTTCCTGGTGGTGGGATGGTGGCTCTGCCTCCCCTTCGCCCGTCCGGCGGCGGAGTTCTTGAGGGAAAGAAACCTCCTGGCGGTGACCATCTGGGGATGTGGGGGAGCGGCGGTAGGGGTCCTGCTGGCCGGGCAGGGGCTCCTGGCTTTCCGAGGGAGGAGGGGGTTCATCCCGCTGCTCACAGTGATGCTGGCTGGAGGAATCGCCTCGCGTCTTCCCCTCCCTGAAGAGAGGCTTCATCTCGTCGAATACGGCGTTCTGGCGTGGTGGATCCGAAACGCTGTGGAGGGGACTCAACCGGGAGTTCGCCCCCTGACCGCCTTTCTGACCACCCTGTTCCTGGCGGCGGCGCTGGGGTGGTTGGAGGAGGGGATCCAAGGCATTCTTCCCTCTCGGCATTACGATCTGAGGGACGTGGCTCTGAACGGAGCGGGGGCCCTGCTGGGGGCGGTTCTCTCCTACGGGGGGACGGCGAAGGCGCCGGGAGTGAGCTGGTCTAGGAATCTGGGGGGAGGCCTGGCAGGGGCCCTCCTGGCGGTGGGAGTGTTTGGAATCTGGGGAGCTTTGGGAGGGGGGGACGATTCGTCTTCTCAAGTGAAATCCTCTTCAGCAAGATCTGGAAATTCCATAGGAATCACGAGGAATTCCCCCTCTCCCTCTCCCCCTCCGGTTTCTTCATTTTCCCCACCCTGGCCAGGAGCCTCGGTGCTTCTGGTGACCCTGGATGCGTTCAGGGGGGACCGATTGGCGACGATGGGAGGGACCCCCTCTTTGCATCCAGCCCTGGCGCGCCTCCTCCGAGAATCCATTCGAGTGGAGGGATTCAGGGCTCCGTCCACCTGGACATCTCCTTCCCTCGTCTCTCTCTTCTCCGGTCTGCATCCCTTGACCCACGGGGTTTCAAGGCGAAAGAAGGATCTGGGGCCCTCTCTCACCACCCCTGTCTCTGCCTTTGCTGCCGCCGGATATACGACCGTGGGGCATTTCGGGGAGGTGGAGAACTACCGGCACCTGGGATTTACCGAATCCCTTCCCCAGAAGGGAGATCCGATCTCTGCCCTGAGCCCGCACCTCCGGGGAAGGTTCCTGGTGTGGCAGCACCTCACCGATCTCCACCTCCCCTATGAGGAGCCCATCGTTCTTCCACCCCAGGCGGCAAAAGATCCTCTTGTCGAGCAGGTTCGCTCCCAATGGACCCTTCCCCGGAGTTCTGCCGGGGATCCCCGGTCGCTTCTGGCCTTCGCCCCCGCCTTGTACGACGCCCAGTTCATCGCCCTGGACCGCAAGCTCGGGCAGATCCTGGCCCTGGTGGATTCCTTGTCTCCCCCTCCTCTCCTGGTGGTGACCACCGATCACGGTGAGGAACTTGGAGAGAGGGGATGGGTGGGTCATGCCTCGACCACTCTGGATTCCCTTCCCCAGGAGGAATTGTTGCGGATTCCTTTGCTGGTGAGGCTTCCTGATGGGCGGGGTGGCGGCCAGGTCCGATGGGGTTCCCCCTCCCTCCAGGATCTTTTGCCCACGGTGGCTGAGCTGGTGGGGGTGCCGGTGCCTTCAGCCTCTCCTGGGGTTCCCTTGGATGGAGTCTCCTTTGCCCCCTGGCTTCTGGGGCATGCGGGGGCCGAACCACCATCGGGTCCCTTCCTGGCCAGCACCTCTCCCTGCGGCTGGCGCTGCTCGGAGGAGCCTCCTGAAGTCCTCTATCACGCCCTGCTTTCGGGGGGATGGAAGATTCTCTGTCGAGAAGTCTCGGGAACCCTTGGAGATTGTCGGCTTTTCGACCTGGTTCAAGATCCGGGAGAACTGCACGATGCATCGACCCAAAATCCTCAATGGACCCAGGCCTTGCGGGAGTCCCTGGAGCGAATCCTTGCTGATGGGCGCAAAAAAGGAGCCCGGTTGGGGACACCCGTGCCTTCCCCCTGAAAGGAGGAGCCGAAACCGTAAGGGGTTTGTTCATAGATACAAAGTAAATACGGTGGGAAACAAGGCTCCCTGGACAAGAGGGGACCGATGCCCTATCAAGGTGCGGTCATGTCCAGCAACCAACTGGCTCTTCCCCTTTCCAAAGCAGCAGGGACTTCTTCAGCCGCGCCAAAACTCGGTGGGGGAGATCCTCCCCCCCCCCAGATGCCCCCTCCCTCGGGAGGGGCTCCTCCCGCTCCAGGGGTCCCACCACCACCTCCTCTGGGGGATGGCGAGGTCCCCCTCCACGAAGCAACCCGCCAGCGTTACCTCCACTATGCCCTGTCGGTGATCACCTCCAGAGCCCTTCCTGACATCCGGGACGGTCTCAAGCCGGTTCAGCGCCGCATCCTCTACGGCATGTTCCACAACCTTCACCTCACCCATGACGCCCGTTTCCGTAAATCAGCGGCGGTGGTGGGAGAGGTCATGGCCCGCTATCACCCCCACGGGGACGTGGCCCTCTACGAGGCCATGGTGCGGATGGCCCAGCCCTTCTCCCTGCGCTACCCCCTGGTGGAGGGGCAGGGGAACTTCGGATCCCTGGATGGGGACGCCGCCGCCGCCATGCGATACACCGAAGCCCGCCTTCAGCGGCTGGCAGAGGGGCTTCTGGAAGAGTTGAAGAAGGAGACCGTCTCTTACCGTCCCAACTACGATGGAACCACGGTGGAGCCGGAGGTTCTTCCTGCTCGCTTTCCCCAACTCCTGGTGAATGGATGCACCGGGATCGCCGTGGGCATGGCCACGTCCATTCCCCCCCATCACCTGGGGGAGACCGTTCGGGCCGCTGTCGCCCTCATTGACGATCCTCGCCTCACCGTCGCCGATCTCATGGCCCATATACAGGGACCGGATTTTCCCACCGGTGGCAGAATCCTCAACACCCGCGAGGAGTTACAAGCCATCTACGAAACCGGATCGGGTCCCATCCGGCTGCGGGGGGAGTACACCACCGAGATCATCGATCGAAAGAAGGCGGTGATCGTCACCTCCATCCCCTACGGGGTCACCAAGTCCACCATCGTTGAGCGAATTGCCGACCTCATCATCCAGAAGAAGGTGCCCCAGATCCTGGATGTGCGGGATGAATCCACCGACGTGGTGAGGGTGGTTCTGGAACTCAAGAAGGGGGAGGATGCGGAGGTGGCCATGGCGTTCATCTTCCGCCACACCCCGTTGCAACTGAATTTTCACGTCAACCTGACCTGCCTGGTGCCTACCTCCGGTCCCGTCCCCGCCCCTCGTCGCATTGACCTCAAGGAGGCCCTCCGCTCCTTCCTGGACTTTCGCTACCAGGTGGTCACCCGTCGCCTGGAATACGATCTGCGGAAGCTTCGGGAGAGGATCCACATCCTCGCCGGCTTTGAGGTCGTTTTTGACGCCCTGGACGAGGTCATCCGTATCATTCGGGCCAGCGAGGGACGTCAGGACGCCACCCAGAAGTTGATGGCCCGATTCCCCCTGGATGCAGTTCAGACCGACGCCATCCTGGAGCTTCGCCTGTACAAACTCGCTCGCCTGGAGATTCTGGCCATTCGAGCCGAGCTGGCAGAGAAAAGGGCAGAGGCGGCTCGCATCGAGACCCTTCTTCGCGATCCCGAAGCGAAGTGGGCCCTGGTCAGAGAGGAATTGCTGGAATTGGCGGCCACCGATCTGGATCCGCGCCGGACGGCCTTGGGGGAGGAGGGAGTGCCGGAAGTGGCCTTCGATCCCGAGCGCTATATCGTCCGGGAGAATGCCTGGGTGGTGATCACCCGGGGCGGTTGGTGGAAGAGACAAAAAGGAGTCTCCCAGGTCTCCGCCATCCGGGTTCGGGAGGGGGACGAGGTGGGGTGGCTGTTCCGCGCCGCCACCACCGAGAGCGTCCTTCTGTTTACCAACCTGGGCTCGGTCTACACCTTGAGGGTGGCCGACATCCCCGCCACCACCGGGCACGGAGAGCCGGTACAGAGGCAGTTTGCCTTCACGGACGGGGAAGTGGTGGTGGGGGCTCTATGCACCGATCCCCGGCATCTGGTTCGCCCCAGTGAGGTCCAAAAAGGCGCTGTCCCCGAAGGAGATCCTCCCCCTCCCTACGCCGTGGCCCTGACCCGAGCTGGGAAGTGTCTGCGCTTCTCCGTGGATGCTTTTGCCGAACCTTCCACTCGTTCAGGACGAAAGTTTGCCCGCCTGGACGGCAAGCTGCCCGGGGATGCGGTGCTGGGTGTGGAGGCTTCTGAAGGAGGAGAGGCCGTGGCGGTGGCCTCCCAACAGGGGAGGGTGATGCTGTTTCCAGTGGAAGAAGTGAATCTTCTTCGCGGTCCGGGCCTGGGAGTGCAGGCCATGCGTCTCTCCCCGGAGGATCGGTTGCTGGGTTTCGCCCTGACCCGGGCCCGGCGTCAGGGATTGGAGGTGGAGACGGCCCGAGGGGGCTCGGTGATTGTCCGGGAAACCCGGTTTCCCATCGTTTCCCGGGGAGGCAAGGGGCAAGAAGTGGTCAAGCGAGGGGGGTTCACCCGGGTGGTTCTTCCTCCGGTGGAATTGCCTCAGGGACTCACCCAAGGGGAGGAGAATGTGGATGGCGAAGGAGAGGACGAAAAGGATTCCCCGTCACGGCGGGATGGGGGAGGTGATTCGTGAATGGGGGATATGGTGCCAAAGACATCCAGGCTCTGGAGGGACTGGAGCCCGTCAGGTTGCGTCCGGGGATGTACATCGGTGGAACGGGCCGGGACGGTCTGCACCATCTGGTGTGGGAAATCCTGGACAACGCGGTGGATGAAGCCATCAACGGCCACGCCTCTACCATCTCGGTCACTCTCCACGAAGGAAGTCGGGGAGTCACCGTGACCGACAACGGCCGGGGCATCCCCGTGGACATCCACCCCAAGCTGGGTCGCTCCGCCCTGGAGGTGGTCTTCACCACACTTCACGCAGGAGGAAAGTTCAACAGCAACAGCTACGTGACCTCGGGAGGACTGCATGGGGTGGGCTCTTCGGTGGTCAATGCCCTCTCGGAAGAGCTGGTGGCCACGGTGAAGAGGGAGGGGAGGACCTTTCAACAGCGCTACGTGCGGGGGAGGCCCATCACGGAGGTGGAGGACATTGGCCCTGGCCGGGGAACGGGAACCACCGTTTTCTTTCGTCCTGACGGGGAAATCTTCGCCGATACCCGCTTCGATGCGGAGCTGATCGCCGAGAGGCTGGAGGTCAAAGCCTTTCTCAACAAGGGGCTGCGAATCACCTTCAAAGAAGAGGGAGGTCCCCCCCTTCGGGAATGGCGCAATGATGGCGGCATTCGGGATTTTCTCGCCTGGTCTGTGGCCCGAGCGGAAGCCCGTCCTACCCACGAAGCCCCCTTTACCCTGGAGACCCAGGAGCCCTTTCGAATGGAGCTGGCCCTGCAATGGACCGAGTCCATTCAGGAGGAGGTCCGCACCTTCGTCAACGGCATTCCCACCACCGGGGGAGGTACCCACGAACAAGGGTTCCGGGATGCCCTGGCCAAGGCGGTGCGGGATTTCCTGGAGACCCATGAGCTTGTTCCCCGGGGGGTGACCCTGGCCGCCGAGGACATCCGAGAGGGAGTGTTTGCGGTGGTGTCCATCTTCCTGGCGGACCCCCAGTTCCAGGGACAGACCAAAGACAAGCTCAACAACCCCGAGGTGCGGGGGCAACTGGCTCAGGTGATGCGTCCCTCCCTGGAGTCCTGGCTGCACCAGAATCGAAGCCTGGGGGAGGCGGTGGCAGCCCGGATCATCTCTGCCGCCAAGGCCAGGGCGGCCTCCCGCTCCGCTGCCCAGCAGGTTCGCCGCAAGACCGCCGTTTCCCACCGGCTGAATCTCCCAGGAAAACTGGCGGACTGTTCCTCCACCGACCCCGAAAGCAGTGAACTGTTCATCGTGGAGGGGGATTCCGCTGGTGGATCCGCCAAGCAGGGTCGGGATCGGGAAACCCAGGCCATCCTCCCCCTGCGAGGCAAGGTGCTGAACACCGAGCAGGCGGGAACCCGCAAAGTGGCGGAGAACAAGGAACTGGCGGATGTGGTTTCGGCGCTGGGGTGTGGCATGGGAAGGGACTGTGATCTCGGTCGCCTTCGTTACCACAAGATCATCCTGCTCATGGACGCCGACTCCGACGGCCATCACATCGCCACCCTTCTCCTCACCTTCTTCTACCGGCATCTGAAACCCCTCATCGACGCCGGTCACGTCTATCTGGCCCAACCCCCCCTGTACCGCATCGATGTGGGCAAGGAGACCCACTGGGCCTTGGATGACGCTTACCGGGACAGCCTCGTCAAGAGCTTGCGCGGGAACGCCCAACCGGTCATCACCCGATTCAAGGGGCTGGGGGAGATGATGCCCAAGATCCTGTGGGAGACCACCCTGGATCCAGTGAGGCGCCGCCTCTTGAGGGTGGTCATTCCCGACGACGACCGGCTGCTGACCGAGCACGTCATTGGCGAATTGATGGGAAAGGATGCGGGGGCACGGTACAACTTCATCATGGACCGGGCAGCAGACGCCGAGGATCTGGATCTGTAAACCCGGACTGGATCCTTGGGAGCGTTTGGAAAGGAAGCCTCATGACCCTCCTCGTCACCTCCCTCCTGGGGAACAGTCAGCGCCTGGATGGGGGAGCCATGTTCGGCAACGCTCCCCGGGCGGTGTGGGAAAAGTGGTATCCCCCCGACGCCTCCCACCGGATTCTCCTGGCGTGCCGCAGCTTCCTGGTGGAGGAGGGAGACAAGAAGGTGCTCCTCGAAGCGGGAATCGGGCTGTGCTTCCCCCCCCATCTGCGGGCGCGGTATGGGGTGGAGGAAGATCGCCATCTTCTCCTGGACTCCCTGGCGGATCGGGGCGTGTCCGAGGAAGACATCTCGGTGGTCATCCTCTCCCATCTCCACTTCGACCACGCCGGCGGTCTGCTGGCGCCGCCTGTAGAGGGGGAAGAACCCCGCCTCCTGTTTCCCCGAGCCACCTATGTGGTGGGGGCCGAGGCCTGGAAGAGGGCCCTTCATCCCCACTCCCGGGATCGGGCCAGCTTTCTTCCTGGAGTCCAGGCCCTTCTCCAGTCCTCGGGGCGCCTTCATGTGGTGGCGGGGGACTCCACCCCCCTCCTGGGTCCTCGCTTTCGGTTTCGGTTCACCGATGGCCACACCCCTGGCCTGACCCATACCCTCCTGGAGGGGGACTCCCGGCGGGCGGTGTTTGCCTCCGACCTCATTCCTGGCAGAGCCTGGGTGCATCTGCCCATCACCATGGGATATGACCGGTGGCCCGAGAGGCTCATCGACGAAAAATCTAGTCTTTATGAGGATCTGACGGAGAGTCGAGACCTTCTTCTCTACACCCATGATGGCGAGTGCGCCGCTTCCTGGATCGAGAGGGGAGGGGAGGGAAGGTGGAGGACTTCGGGGGAGATGAGCGTCCTGGACGCTCTCCCCATTTAGCGGGTCCCCCTTCAAACAGTCGCCTCCCTGCGAATGAATGGATCGGACAAACCGTCTGTTGGGAGTTCTCGGGAGGTGCCATGCGCCGCGCTCTAGCCGTCTTGATGGGGTTGTCCATGTTCCTTTCGGGAACGGCCTCGGCACAGCAGCCCGGGCCTCTCTCCCGGAAGGACTCGCCCCTCTCCTGGTGGGCTCCCGCCCGGACCGAAAGCTACTCCGGGGAATATCGGCTGCAGGGGAGCGGGGCTGCCTCCCCGGGCTTCTGGGACATACGCCTGGAGTTGGAGGGGAGGGCCGGAACTTCCGGGTCCTTGGAATCGGTTCGAATCGCCACACGTCTCGTTCTCTCCCAGGGCCCGGTTCCCCAAGGCTCTTCTCCCCCGGCGAGGGGGGCCTTGAATACCGAAGTAAAGGTGGATCCCCAAGGAATGGTTCCTCCCCGTCCCCAGGCGGTGCTCCTCAATCAACTTCCCCAAAGCCTATGGTTTGGCACTCTCCTTCCCTGGCCGAACATTCCTCCGCCGAGGCCAGGGGATTCGGGAACCACGGTGTCCCTGGAGGAACTGGCCCCTTCCCGTTTTGTTTCGGTGGAGTGGGCCTGGACTGTCCGGGAGGAGGGGGAATACCTCCGGATTTCCATGCGGGGACGACCTCCTGGAAATGAGGTGGGCTCTCTGCCTCGATTGGAAGAGGCGAGGATGGAGGTCCTTGTTGATTCCCAGCGCCAGGTGGTGGCGCGTTTTCAGCGGGAAGCGCGCCTGAGAGTGGCCCTCCCTGGAGCGAGGGAAGGGGAGCAAAGGGTGTGGCTGGAATTGCGGAGCCAAGGAGGTTCCCTGGAGGGTGGGGGGATTCAAGAGGAGGGGGAAACCGGCCTGAGGGCCCCGGTGCGTCGCCCTCCTCAGGCCGACGCCTGCTGGGATGTGGCGTCCCATCATCCCTCTTTGCAGGTGCCTTCTCTGAGCCTGAAGGATGAAAGTGGAAAGTACTGGAATCTCAATGAGTTACGAGGCCGTCCCCTGGTTCTTGAGTTCTGGGCGTCCTGGTGTGGACCGTGCATGGCGTCCCTTCCCCACCTGATCTCCCTGTCCCGCTCATGGGAGAAGCAGGGGCTCCAGGTGCTTGCCGTCAATCTGGATGACACCCGGGAAGCCGCCCAAGAGGCAGAGAAGGCGCTGGGAGGGCTTCCCTTTCCAGTGATCTTGAAGGGGGACGAGGCCTATGGCGCTGTGGCCGATGCCCAGTACACGGCGATTCCCCTGACCATTCTGATCGACAAGGAGGGGAAGATGGCCGAATGCCTTGCCGGTTATGGGGGTCCCGAACCCCTGGAGGCCGCCCTGGATCGGTTGATGGGCGGCAAGCGAGATCCTCAATGAGCAAGGTGGCATCCGGGGAGGTTCGTCCCCAGGTTCTTTTTGAATCCCCACCCTGCCCCGCGTTTCAAGGGGCCGGGCCGGGCGTGCTCCCCCGCCATGGAGTTTCCATGAACCGTCTTTGCATCCTCCTCGGTTTCCTCTTCGTGACCTCGCCATGGGGATGCACCGGTCCTGACGATCTGACCGAGACCCCCGAGCCTCCCTCGGTCACCATCCTGGTTCCCCTCCCCGGGGACGACGGTTCCCCTCCCCAGGTGGAGGTGGGAGAACCCCAGGAATTCACCGCCCAGGTGACCGACAGCCATGATCCTCCCGAGGATTTGCAGGTGTCCTGGACGGCGCGCTGGGTGGATGAGGACTCGGGCGAGACCCTCAGCACCTCCCTGGGGGAGGCCCCGGCCGATGCCGACGGACGGACCTCGGTGATCGGGACCTTTCCCACCTCCGCCAACGTGGTGGTGCGAGTCGAAGTGCTGGACACCAGTGAACTTTCCCGCTCCGACGAGGTCACCGTCTCCGTTCGGGCCGAATACGAGCCTCCCACCGTCTCCATCCTGACTCCCACCCAGGGAGCGGTCTTTACCGCAGGAGGGGCGGTGCAATTTGTGGGGGTCGCCACCTCCGCTGCCGGTCCCGAAGAACTCCGGGTGAGCTGGTATTCGGATGTGGATGGCGTGATCAACGATTCGTCCCCGGCGGTGGACGGTTCCATGACGTTCACCACCTACGATCTGAGCCCGGGCGAACATGTGATCACGTTGAGCGTCATCGACGACGACGATCAACTGGCTTCGGACCAGGTGTCCCTCTCGGTAGTCAAAGGGGATCAGCCCCCCACCACTCCCACCGTCCAGATCATTCCCGAATCCCCCTATGCCGGCGACGATCTGGTGTGTGTGGCCTCCGCCTACGATCCCGAGGGAGCCTCGGTCACCTACAGCTATCGGTGGTGGAAGGATGGAGAAGACACCGGCATCTCCCTGGACATGGTGGAGGCGGGTCTGGCCCATCGAGATGAAACCTGGACGTGCGAGGTGACCGCCTCGGACGGGGTCCTTTCTTCCGCTCCGGGGGCCACTGCCGTCACCATCCTCAACTCCATTCCCTCCTATGCCAGCGTGTCCCTGGAGCCGGCGGCGGCCACCAGCGCTGACGTCCTCACCTGTGCGGGGTCGGGGTGGGTGGACGCCGATGAAGACCCTCCCGGGTATTGGGTGGACTGGAAGGTCGAAGGAGCGGTGGTGGCCAGCAGCGACGAAAACTCCCTGACGGCGGCTTCTTTCGCCAGGGGAGACGCGGTTCAATGCGTGATGTGGCCTGATGATGGTCTGGAGTGGGGAACCCCCCTGGAGAGCGCCGAGATCGTCATCGGAAACGCTCCCCCCTCTGCCCCTGAGGTGGAGATCAGCCCCGATCCCCCCCGATCCGACGATGATCTCGTCTGTGAAATCCTTACTCCGGCTAGCGACGCCGATGGGGACGAGCTTGCCTACTCCTACGAATGGAGTCGCAACGGAGTGGTGGAGGGGGAGTGGACGTCTTCCCTGCTGCCCTCTTCGGAAACCGAACTGGGGGAGACCTGGTCCTGCCGGGTGTGGGCCACCGACGGCATCACCGAGGGCCCGGATTCGTTGGATCTGGTGGAGATTCTTCCCCAGGCGGGGGATTTGATTCTCACCGAAATCCTGGCGGATCCAGTGACGGTCTCCGATGAATCCGGAGAGTACCTGGAGGTCTACAACGCCACTTCGGAGGCCATCGACCTGTCGGGGTTCACCCTTTCCGATCTGGGAGGCGAGGAGCATCTCATCGCTTCGGCCTCGCCGGTGACGGTGCTTGCAGGGCGATATGCCGTCCTGGGAATCAACAGCAACAGCAACACCAACGGGGGAATCTACGTGGACTACCAGTATGGCGGATTCCACCTGGACAACGCCCAGGACGAGGTGGTTTTGTCCTTCGGAGGTGGGGTGGTGGATCAGGTGGCCTATGACGACGGAGACGGATTCCCCCTCCTCTCCGGGCAGTCCCTGTCCCTGGATCCCCTCTACCTGGACGCCGTGGCCAATGACGAAGGGATTCGCTGGTGTGGGTCCACCTCTCCCTTGGGGGGAACCGCTGATTTTGGAACTCCCGGGGAAGGAAATGACGACTGCGCCTGCTTCTACGCCGACAACGATGGGGACGGCTACGGCGATCACGCCAGTTGCACCGCCTACGACTGCAATGACAGCAACGCCGGGGTTCATCCCTCTGCCAGTGAGGTGTGTGAAGACGGGATTGACCAGGACTGCGCTTCGGGAGACGCCGCTTGTTCCTGCTCCGCCACCGATTCCGACGGCGACGGGTACGGAGATGGAGCCGCCTGCAGCCCCAAGGACTGCGATGACGGCGATCCTGCCATTCGCCCCGGGGCCTCGGAGGCCTGCAACGGGGTGGACGATGACTGCGATGGGAGCATTGACGAAGGCTTCGACGCCGATTCCGACGGCTATACCACCTGCGAGGGGGACTGTTCTGACGGCAACGCCTCGGTGAAGCCGGGGGCAACGGAAAACTGCAACGGTGTGGATGATGACTGTGACGGGAACATCGACGAGGGGTTCGATGGGGATTCGGACGGCTACACCACTTGTGAGGGGGACTGCAACGACGGCAGTTCAGGGCAGAATCCCGGCCGCTCCGACACCGATTGCGACGGAGTAGACGATGACTGCGACGGGTCAGCCGACCAGGATTCCCCGGGAGATGCCTACGAGCCCAACGACGACTACGCCCGGTCCATTGCCACCGATGATGAGTCGGTGAACGTCAATGGGGAAATCTGGCCCCAGGGGGAATGGGACATCTACTCCATCTCCACCACCGACGATGAAGGATGGTGCGGCTTCTTCGAGGACTGCTTCACCATCACGGTGGAGTTGTCCTCCATCCCCTCCGGGGAGGATTACGATCTGTTCCTGGTGAAGGGCTATCTCCCCTCCCTGTCGGGAAAAAGCTGGTCCCAGATCTACAACGACATCCTTGACCACGACGGCCTCGCCAGCACTCGGGACGGGAGCTCCGCTGAGGACCTGGAGTTTGTCGGCACGGTGGATGTGGGGGGCGATGGAGATGGAGGCACCTGGTACATCATCATCCTCTCCAACACCTCATCGGATGGCTCCTGCTCCGATGGCTACTTGCTGGAAGTGTCCAACACCGGGTGAGGCTGAAAATGGAGGAGGGGGCGAACCGCGTCAGGGGACGCAGAGGCCCTACTCTATTGGACGGGGGAGTCCACCACAAAAACCGCAGTACAGTCCAGGGGCTCCTCTTCGCAGGCGAACTCTCCTCCTCCGTCGCCGAAAACCTTGCGGTAACTGATGGAACCGGTGAGACGATCTTCCTCTACTACGAGATCGGCCCAAAACGCTGAGCGATCCTCGCACTCGGTCCCACTTTCAGGCTCACCGGTCACCTGAGCACCGGCCACGAAAGCGATGAAATGCTGCCCTGAAGTGGTTCCCTCCAGAACGGTGGGGGTCACCTCGTCTCCCAGCAGTCCTTCCGTGTCGGTCAGAGTGCCTCGGCCGGTCTCATTGAAGTCAATGACCAGGGTGGTGCTGCCCTGGTTCCAGGCGCCACACTCGCCATTGCGAAGGACGGTGACCGGATACTCCCCGGGTTCAAAGGCTGAAGGACCACTCAAGTAACCCTCCAGGGAAAGTTCCGCCTCGGAGACCGCATACCCCCCCACGCGGTGTACTTCCCGGAGCGAGCCGGCAGCGGAGGTTTTATCAAGAAAAACAGACAGTTCCAGGGCGATCTCTTCTTCAACACCCCCAGTGGACTGATCGGGGGCATCGGGATCCCCATAGGTGAAGGAGCACTGATCTCCCTCACATCCGCCATCAAGAACGAGGGGGCCAGTCCAGCCTTCGGGATCGTTCAAGGCAATCAATCCCCCATCGATGAAGGTGATTTCTCCTGACCACACGCCCTCATCGTCCACCTGGAGATTCAGGAGAGCCCGGGCGGTGGCTCCAGGGACTCCGGCGTCCACCACCTCACCGGAGAGGACAGTCAGCTCGACGATGCCGTATTCCCCATCGGGTGGAGACGAACCTTCGGGAGTGCAGGCGGTTCCCCACATCCCTAAAAGGAGAAGTGTCGGAAAGACAGGACGAGTCCATTCTGAACAACGAACCATCGCAAGACCTTGGGCGGCGCATTCCCCGAGCTTCCGGGGAGGAAGCAGCGGCGGTGGGGAGGCGGGGCGGCGCGCCACCGGCATTCAAGCAGTGACGAAGGCAGGGCGCAAGGGCGAAAGGACGATGGGGACAGCCCCGATGCCTGGAAAGGGGAAAGGAGGGACCTTCTCCACTCTGGCGGAGGGGCTGGGGGTGTGGCACCATGCCCCGTCACGACCTCTGCACATTCCTGGAAGCTCACTGATGTTTGTCCGTCGACTCGATTTTCACGCCTCATGGGGAATGCTCCTGGCCTTCGATCTGGTGGAGGGGGATCAGCCTGCCGAGCCTACGGGAAAGAGGGTCGCCACCGATGACTCCCCCGGGGAGGGTCCCTCCTTCTGGCGAGCCGACATCCATGAGAGGAACCTTTCTGGCCTGTCCATGCCCGGCTGGCACATCGGACGCTGTCGGGTGGATGCCACGCCCTTTCAGGACACCAACCTCCAGGGGGCAGCCCTTCGCGGTTCGGAGTTCGGAGACTGCGATTTTCGTCGGGCCAACCTTCGAGACGCGGACCTGACCGGATCTGATTTCGACCGCTGCCTCTTCGATGACGCAGACCTGAGCGGAGCCGACTTGAGTGGGGCCTGCTTCCTGGCAGGGTGCTCTTTCGCGGGGGCCCGCCTCTCGGGGGCCCGGGTCAACAAATCCCAAGCGGGGGATCTGTCCCTTTCCCCCCAGCAGGCCAGCGAAGTGACCTGGATTGAAGGCTGAGCCTCAGAAGCACTGGAAAGGGGGGGGACCCTTGGGCGGCGAGAGTTCTCCAGGGGTCATCGGCGAAATCGTAGCTTCTGCTCCTTGAGGCGCTGACTTTCGGGGTCGATCTGGAGAGCTTGTTCGATCACTCGCAGGGCCTGATCCCGAGCCCCCTTCATGTAGAGGATCTCTGCCAGGGTGTCCAAGTAGGCGGTGTTGCGAGGATCCTGTCCCAGGGCCGTGGTCACCAGATCCAGCCCCTCGTCCAATTGCTTTCCCGCCTTCGCGAAGCGCCAGGCCAGGTTGTTGCTGGCGGTGGGATCCCGAGGACGAAATCCCAAGGCTCGCCGGTACGCCGCCACCGAGTTCTCGTGGTCTTCCATCTCCCCGTAGGCATCTCCCAGGGAGAGGCTGACCTCAAAGCCGTCCAACCCTTGAGATCTCAAGGGCTCCAGCCTGCCCACCACCTCCTGAAAGTGATTGTCCCGAGCGGCCAGCAGGGCCAGGATGTAATAAATCGAGGGGAGGGTGAGGCCTCCCTTCAGGGCGGTTTCCAGCCTCTCTCTGGATTCGGCGGTCTTGCCGGTGTTCATGAGGAACAGGGCCTCCAGGTAGGCGGTGAGGGGACTGTCCCCTTGCTGGGCCTGCATGATGACCAGGGCCTGGGGAGGGGTGGTGCTGGTGGAGGAGGTGAGGCTCAACTCCAGCATTCCTCGGGCAAAGCGTGCCCTGACCAGGAGGGGAAACCCTTCCTGGTCCAAGGCATCCAGCCCACGAATCGGGGTCAGACCGGTGCTGGACTGGAGGTTCTGGCTGGCCAGTTCCACCGTCGCCCGCAACTCCTCAGGAGACCCCCGCTCTGCCCCTTCCAGCAGGGTGGAGACGATGATGGCCCCTGCCTCTCCTTCAGTGGACAGGATGGTCCATCGCCCGTCCTCCTTGACCAGGAAGAAGGTGATCTCCAGAGCCGTGTCCCCTCTGACCATGACCCTGGCGGTGGACGCGGTGGCTTCCTCCACCGTCACACCCAGGTGAGAGTCGAGCAGGGTGCCCACCACTCGCCCATCGGCTCCATCGGGCAGGCTCGTTCCGAAATTCCACAGATCCACGACTCGTTCTCGCAGCAGAGGTTCGGGGATCCTCTTGGAAAAGAACGGGAGGAGGGCCTCGCCGTCACCTCCAAAGCAGGCCTGGATGAACCCTCTCACCAGTCCCTCGGGGGTGTCGAATGAGGGCAGGGGAGAGGACTCGGCCTTCATCATGCCTACCGCCGTTTCCCGCAGCCGCAGAGCCAGAGGATGCCCCGGAGCGATCTCCAGGGCCCGATCCAGGTGGGGAATGGCTTGGGAGGGGCGCATCGACAGGGTGAAGGCTGTGGCGAGGCTGACCCGGGCCAGCATCTCCTGGCGCGGCTTCAAGGGTCCCACCAGGGAAGCCTCCAGGCGGAGTACGGCCTCATCCCACCTCTCTGCCTGAACCAGGAGCATTCCTTCCCCAACGGCAAACCTGGCCTCCTCTTCAGCCGTGGGAATGGCCGCCTCGGAGGCCGGCCAGGTCTCCAGGGTCGTCACCCGGTAGTGCTGCTCGGTGGAGACGGGCATTTCCTTCTGTCGCTTGGAGGCGGGGTCTCCCAGGGTGGCTGATCCTGAAGAGCTCAAGCGCAGATCGATTTCCAAGGGGCGGCTCAGGGACAGATCGTAGCGCAAGTAACCGGACACTCGTCCCTTGACGGTGAGCCGAAACGTGCGGTCCGGTTCGGTCACTTCCTCGGTGTATTCAACGAGCCCCTCCACAGCGAAACGGGCAATTTGGGTGTCCCTGGCTTTTTCCAATCCCAGCAAGGTGTAGGTGAGGTTCCAGTCGGCTTCGGCCTCTCCCTCGCCACCGGCATGAAGGGAGTGGATGGAATCGTTGAGGGGGGTGCGAGGGGGAATCTCCCCATCGGGCAGGACCGGAGCCAGAGGTAAGAACAAAAGGTCCATTCCCTGGGCGGCCCCCCTCTTCTCAAACAGATCCTCCAGGCCGATCACCTCCTTGAACTCCCCCTTGGCAGTGGTCATCAACAACACCTGCCGCCCTGCGGCGCGATCCTCCTTGGCCTTCACCGATCCCCCGTCGGTCTCCTCTCCCATCCCCAATCGAACTTGCTTCATGAGAAGGGCCAGGCGTCGTCCGATGAGGGGGTCCGGGCGAGGAACAGCGTCTACAACAACTTCATCTCTCTCCTTGTGAACCGTCTGGCCTCCTTCGTCGGCAAGGAAGAACGTGGTCTCGTTCTCGATTCGCCAGGTGGTTCCGGTCTCTCCGCCCCGGGTGCTGTCCAGGAGGATGGGAGCCTTTTTGATCTTGGGGAGGGAAGACACTCCCCCGGTCTGGTGAACACAGGCACCGGCCAGGGAGGCAACGATCACGAGAAGGAGTCCATGAACTCGGAGGAGGGGAGGGTGAGTCAGGGGCGTGGCTCCGGCGAAGTGTTTCTCAGGGCGCGAAGCCGTTCCAGGGAGGCGCGGGTCTCGTCCAGGTAGGGATTGGCCTGCACCGAGCGTTCCAGGGCCAGGACGGCAGCCTCCAAGTCCCCCTTCTTTTCGTGAAGGACGGAGAGGCGGTTCCAGGTATGAAAGTCCCGGGGCCGTTGATCCACCACCCACTGGAGGGCAGCGATGGCGTCGGGAAGGTTCCCCTGGGATTCAAACGCGGAGGCCAGGCCCAGGTGGACGGGAACCGAGGCAGGGTTGAGGGTCAGGCTTTCCCGAAAAGCGGCGATGGCATCGGCAAAGCGCCCCCGGCGGAGGTGGACCAGGCCCATCTGGTACAGGGCCTCGAAGTCAGAGGGGTTTTTCTTCAGCCGGGTCCTCTGTCGGGCCAGATCGTTGGAGGAATCATCTCGAACGAAGACCAGGGAAGTGCGACTGGCGTCCCGGACATCGTCCAGAAATCGCAGCACCTGTCGGTATTCGTCGGGAGAAAAGCGGTGCTGCCGAAGGGCCAGGTCGTATTGGATTCGAACCGAGGGGCCGTTCCCTTGAACGGTCATGAGGAAGGTGGCTCCCGGGCCAGAGAGGGCCAGGGGAGGGTGGGGGGACTCCAGAGAATGCCCAGCAGGCAGGGAGATTTCCGTGGTGCGGGTGATGTGTCGAGGAGCGGACAAGTCCACCGGCCAGCGCCGACCCACCGGATCGGGGAGGTGGAGGGTCTCGGCCAGGAAGTCGGAGGGCAGGGGGAGTTCCAGACGACCGGCCTGACTCATGGCCGCCTTTCCTCCATGGAAGGACAAGGTCAGGCTCAGGTCGGTGTGGGGGTCTTCTATGTCGGAAACCGCCATCTGCATCTGGGCCCCCTCTCCGTAATAAGCCTCCACATAGGGCTGCAATCGGCTGCGAACCTCTACTTCGGAATAGGACCGATATAGCTCTTTGTAGAACGCCCCCAGGAAGCCGGTAGCCCGGGTGGTTTCTGTCCCTCGGGCGGTACCGTCGGGGGCCAGTTCCAGGTGGATTTCTTCATCGTATCGGCTGGAATCCATATCCCCCTGGGGAATTCTCATCCTCCTCCCCGTACCTCCCCCTGTCCCAGGGACCACGACCAGCGCTTCTCTTCCCAGATTGCCGGTGGGCAACTTTCCCAGCCCGCCATCTCTGGACGTGGGATCGACAAAAATCCCTCCCGCCACGTCGGGCAGCCAGATCACCACGTGGTTGAAGTGCACCAGGGAGGGCTGATCCAAGGGAAGGTCGGGGGGGCCTCCCGCTTGAAGAAGGGCTGGCCAGGCCCGTATTCCCAGCACGTCCAGCATGGCGGCGTACAGGGCGGTGCGGCCTTTGCAGTCTCCAGTGCGCCGAGAGGCGACCTCCCGGGCTGGGGCGGGGACGTAGGCGCCGTCCCCAAACTCCACACCCAGGTAACGGATGGAACGCTGAATCCAGCCCAGGACTCGGGCCGACTTCTCCTCATCGGTGATGGCGCCCGCAGCGGCTGTGCGGGCAAGATCCTGGAGGGGTGCATCGGGGAAGGTGGCCATGACAAACCGTTGATGAAACCAATCGGCCACCTGGTCCCAAGAGCGTGCCGCAGCCACGGCGACGGCGGGCTGCATCTCTTTGGGAGGGGGCATGGCTTCCTCCAGGGTCAGGGCGGGGATGGCCCTCCTTTCAAAGGTTCGCAGGAACCCCCCACCCTCAACGGGGGGAGAGGGCACCTCGGTCCACGGCGGGGGCACTCGAAACACTCCAAACTCCTGGCGTGGGAGTTGGACCTGATAGCGGGCCAGGCCCACCGGATGGGGGCTCAGGGCCGACATTTCGTCGTACCACCGATCCATGGGCTCGGGTCCGCGCCCCTGAAAGGAAACCAGGATCTCCAGAACACTGCCGGGATGGATGGCGGGAAGGGCCAGAACCAGAAGGCGCTGATCGGTCCGCACCGAGCCTTCTCCCGGGTCGGGAGGCGCCACATCGAAGGCAGCGAGGGGGTCAAAGGAGTGAACCTGCCCATCCGGGGTCGCGGTGCGGGCCTGATGCACCCGAGGGGCCTGGGTGCGCCCATCAAAGGGGAGGTAGATCTCCGCCAGGGCCTTGGCACCGACCTCGTCGTTGACCTTGAGGACGCGATGCACGGTGACGGTGGCCAGCCCCTGCTCCGTCAAACGAAAGTGCCGTTCGTCCAACAGAACCTGCGCAGAAGGGGAGGACCCTTCAGGAGGCTGTCTGGCCATGGCCGCGATGTCCACGTCTTGAAGGGCGGGAGGGTCCTGAGCTTCACCGGTGAGCATGGCTTCCCGCCGGGAGGCGTCTGGAATCAGCAGGGTCAGCCCCCGGCGGGCAGCATCGTCCCGAGGATCCGCCGCCAGCGCGCGAAGGAAGGATTGGCGAGCTTCGTTGGGGGCACCCCGCCCCAGTTGAAGATTCCCCAGGGAACCCCAAGCCTCCCCCAGGGTACTCCTCCTCTCCGCTCGGGCCTGGACAGCCTCCTGAAATGCAGATTCGGCTCCTCGAACGTCCCCGGCCGCCGCCCGGGCCTGCCCCAGGAGAAGCCAGGTCTCGCCAGTCACCGAAGGGCCCAGGGCCTCCAGAGCGCGGGCGGCTTCCTGGGGAAGTCCCTCCCCTAGCAGCACCTCTCCGAGTCGCAGGTTCAAAGAGGGATCGGCAAGGGCGGCCTGGGAGAAGTGGGTTGCCGCCAAGGGCAGGTCACCCCGGGAGGCGGCAATCTCACCCAAGACCTGATGGGCGCGTCCTGCTGCCTCGGGGAAGGACAGGGAGGTCCTGGCCAAGGCTTCCGCACGGCCCAGATCGTCGCTCAACCAGTACATCCACGCCGCCTCCGCCAGGGCCCGAGCGCTTTCACCGCTGCGGAGGGGGCGGGCCTTGGAGAGGAGAAGCTCAATGGCAGCTCGATGCTGTCCCCTCAGGTCCAGGGCGCGGGCTTCGTCAAGGACGTCGGGAGGGGAGGCAAAAGCATCTCCCAGCACCCCACCCCAGAGGAGGGCAATCAAGGAAAGCAGGCGATAAAAACGGCAAAGAGGGCTCACGGTGCCGACGGCCTCCGGAGCGAGGGAGGAAGGGGTCTTCGGCATGGGGACCCCACAGGGGAAAAGCTAACACCGGGGATCCCCGCCGTCAACGAAAACTGAAGGAGGATCTGGCGTAAAGGGTTGATAGTCCTTGGGAATCTTCGTCTTCGTAATAGAGCGTAATAGAGGCCAGGCGCGAATCTTCGTCCGTCCCCCCATCCTCTCCTGCGGGTGTTGACCGTGAAGCGCCGGTCCGGTGCAACGGCACCCTTGGAGTACCTCATGACGAAGCGACCCGTGTTCTTGAATCGGTTCCCTTGCCTCCTCGGGGGGGTAGGTCTTGTCAGCCTTGGCCTCACCTTCTTGCCCGCCAATGCAGGGGCCGACGAGTATCAAACCCCAGAAACCACCTATGGCCTGAATGGGTTCTCCTTTCTGACCTGGGGGAACGTGTTCACGTTCAGCGTGCCCGCTCGCCTTCAGGAAGTGGGTCTGTTCGCGGGCAACCTGGAGGGGCACGGCTGTGACCTGGCCGTCGGGTCCCGAGTTCCCGGAGAGGGCACCTTCACCCATGTGATGACCTTTGAGGGGAACGATGGCGATGGGAACCCTGACACCTTTTACGCAACCATGGATTTCCCCATCGTTCCCGAGAGGGAGTACCTCCTGGCCCTCCAATGTGCCACTCCTCTGACGGTGGAGACGGCGACGGGATGTGGCGAAGCCGGGGAGCATGTAGAGGGACCTCACCTTGCCCACTCCACCACTGAAGGGAGGGACGATTGGCCTCTCAGCGTCAGCGGTGTAGAGGCGTGGTGCGCCCCCGCCTCTCTGACATGGGTAGAGGATGGGGATGGGGACGGGGCCTACGGAGAGGAGGACTGTGAGGATGCCGACCCTGGGGTCTTTCCTGGAGCCACTCCATCCTGCGGCGACTACCAGGATGACGATTGCGATGGAGCGGTGGACGGAATCGACTCCGACTTGGATGGGGACGGGGTTTCCTTCTGCCAGGGAGACTGTGATGACACCCGCCCGGAGAGCTGGCCCGGGGCGGAGGAATCCTGTGATGGCATCGACAACGACTGCGATGGCGCTCCCGGCGCTACGGAGATCGATGGCGATGGAGACGGTTTTTATTCTTGTGAGGGGGACTGCAACGACCTATCCA
>CAYRTW010000033.1:0-33024 GCA_964426935.1 uncultured Rickettsiales bacterium | reverse complement strand
GGATTTTTGGGGGGACCCGCGACGCCGCGATCCGGCCGTGCAGCAGCATTTCGTGCGATACTCTCCATGGCATCATCCGTGATCCGTCTCGAAGGCGGCCCGCCCGGGGCAGTCCCAGTTGCCGGAGAGCCCCGATGGCGCTATCTTGGCCCGCCCTCGCAGGGGAGAAGACCTCCCCCCGACCCTGTGGAGTTTCCCGTGTCCGACCCGCGCCAGACGCCCATTCCGGCGTTGATCGTTTATTCGAGCCGGACCGGCCGCACCGAGAAGGCTGCACAGGCAGTGAAGACCCATCTGGAGTGGCGAAATTACACCGTGGATCTGCACAAGGTGGGCAGCGGGTCGGTTCCCGATGTCTCCCCTTATCGTCTCCTGGTGTTCGGATACGCGGAGAAGGGGATCCCTGGCCTCCATCCCCTTCCCGACTCCAACCTGACCTCCTTCATCCAGAAGCTCCCCGCCCTGGACGGCAAGAAGGCGGCCGTCTTTTCGGTGCAGCTCATCCCCAACATTGCCCGCACCTCCCATGAGGCGGTGGGCAAGCAGTTGATCGAGAAGGGGGCCGACGTGGTCATCGACCGTCCCTTCAAAGCTGCCCGCCCCGAAGAAGACGCTCCTGACCTCGCTTGTGAATGCATGATTCGGGTGTACAGGTAGGGCACACGGGGTTCCGGTGTCTCCTTCCCGAACCGGCCTGAAGGGATTTGCTGGAGACCTCCTCTCCCAGCAGGAGTCTCTCGGCTCCCGCGCTCCCGGCTATCGCGCCATCTTGAACCTGCTCTCCTCGTGGCTTCCCGAGGAGGTCCCCCGCCCTCCCCTGGGCACGTTGGCCAGGGCCTGGGCCCATCGCTCTTTTGAAGCTCCCTACGACCGGCCCTTGCTTTTGTTGGCCTCCCTGAGGGCCGATGCTTTGCGCCAGGGTGAATCCCATCCCCTGTGGGGAGCCTTGGGAGCGGAGAGCCCCGACCCCGCTCAGGTCACCGCCTCCCGCCTGGAGGAGTCCCTGGACCCGCGCCGCTCTTCGTTCTACAGGGATGTCTCCCGTCGCTTCGTCCAGACCAACGAGACCAGCAGGGCGGTGGTGTGGATGTGGCCCGCAGCGCTTCTTGGATGGGGCTCCCTCCCCTTCACCCTGTTCGATCTGGGGTGCAGCGCCGGGCTGAACCTGGTGGCAGATCACCTGCCCTCCTTGTGGATCGATGAAGGGGGAAGCCCCCTGCCCGTGCCAGGCCCCCTGTCCCAAGTGATTCGGCGGGGAGTGGATCTGGCCCCTCTCCGGGTTTCCATTCCCCAAGACGCCGATTGGCTGAGGGCCTGCGTGTGGGCGGGAGAAACCCCTCGCTCCCACAGGTTGGAGGCCGCCCTCTCCGCTTTTCTCTCCCTGGAACGGGCCGGAGCGGGGCCCCTCATCGAGACGGGATCGGTCAGGAACATCCCCTCCCGGCTGCAGGCCCTGACGACGAGAGGAGAGAGAACCCTGGCCTTCCACAGCGTCATGGTCCAGTACCTGTCTCCTGCGGATCGGGCCCGCATGGATGAGGGAATGAAGCAGTGGTTGATGGGGAGCACCCCCGGCTTCGGCCTCTGGGTCAGCCTGGAGATGGATGAAACTGCCCCTCCCGGGGGGCCGCCCGCCTCCATTCTCGCCCGCTGGCGGGAGGGAGACAGGATTCAAGAACACCGTCTGGGACGATGCGGATATCACCCCTCTGTCGTGGAAACGGACTGGGAGGGCACCACAGCCCTGCTGGAGAGCCCGTTGAGGATTTCCCCTCCCTCACTCTGAAGAAGGGCGCTTTCCCGGAGGCAGGATGCGAGCCCTGGCCCCTCCCTCGGCAAAGCGAAGCCCTACCTCCTGCCCCGCCGTCAGTTCCTTCGCCGACCGCACCGCCCTCCCCTCCTGGTCAAACACCACCACAAAGCCCCTCTCCAGCACCGCCAGGGGGGAGAGGGCGTGGAGGGCCCCCGCCTGTCGAGCCAGCCTCGCCCGAGCCAGCCCCAGGGGCCGCTCCATCCCCTGGCGCAACCGGGACTGAAGGGTGGCCAGATGGCGACGCAGCGATTCCACCCGTCGATCCGGAGAGGCCAGACCCAGCCGCCGGGTTCCCCCCTCCACCCTTTCTCGATTCCGGGCCAGGTGACGCTGCATCGCCCCCTGAAGACGCCCCTGCAACTCATCAAGACGCAGCATCCCCTGTTCCACCCGGCGGGACGGAGAGATCAGACGAGACTCCAGTCGGGCCAGTTCCTGCCGATGGCGACGAATTCGTTCCCCCATGGCCTGCCTCCCCCTCGCCAGAAGCTCCGCCAGGATTCCCTCGATTTCCTCCCTCTGCCGAACCGCCATCTCCGCCGCCGCCGTGGGAGTGGGGGCCCGCACGTCCGCAGCCAGATCCGCCAGGGTGAAATCCACCTCATGCCCCACGCAGGAAATGACCGGCACCTGGGCCCTCACGATGGCCCGCACCACTTCCTCCTCGTTGAAGGCCCACAGATCCATGGGGGAACCCCCTCCCCTTCCGCACAGGATCACCTCGGCACGGCCGTCGGCACTCAACAAATCCAGGGCCCGGGCGATTTCGGTGGCCGCCCCTTCTCCCTGCACCCGGGTGGGGGCGATGAACACCTGGAGGGTGGGATCTCGCTGCAGGAGGATCCGCAACATGTCCTGGAGGGCGGCCCCGGTGGGGGAGGTGACGATGCCCACCCGCCGAGGCAGGGAGGGGAGAGGCCTCTTGCGCTCGGTGGCAAACAATCCTTCCTGGAGAAGGCGCTGGCGGAGGGCGTGGAAGGCCGCCTGAAGGGCCCCCAACCCCTGAGGCTGAAGGTCTTCCAGGATGAGTTGATACCCTCCCCGAGGCTCGTACACCGACAGGCGCCCCCGGCACAGCACCGCATCTCCGTCGTGAATGGGGAAGGAAATTCGCCGATTGGCGGTGCGAAACATCACCGCCTGGATCTGGGCTCCCTCGTCCTTGAGGGTGAAGTACCAGTGCCCCGAGGAGACCGGGCGGAATCCGGAGATTTCCCCCTCCACCCACACGTCGGGCCACTCCTCCTCCAGGAGATCCTTGATGTCCCGAGTCAGGGAGGAGACCGAGTGGACGGTCCGGTCCGAGTCGTTGGAGGAGGGGGCCCTCACCTTGCCCCTCGCCATTCTTCGATCATCCGAAAGAAGTCCCGGAACAGGTAGCGGGAGTCGTGGGGGCCGGGCGCCGCTTCGGGGTGGTACTGAACGGCAAAGCAGGGAAGGTTGCGGCAGCGGAAGCCCTCCAGGGTGCCGTCGCTGAGGTTCAGGTGAGTGACCTCCACCTGACTCGGGGACAGGGAATCGGGATCGACGGCGTAGTTGTGGTTCTGGCTGGTGATCTCTACCTGGCCCGTCATCAGGTTCTTCACCGGTTGATTGCCGCCGTGATGGCCGAAGGGGAGCTTGAAGGTGCGCCCCCCCAGGGTCAGCCCCAGGAGTTGGATCCCCAGGCAGATTCCCATCACCGGCACCCGTCCAAGAAGCTCGCCTATCTCCCCCGCTGCGTAGGCCGCCACCGGCTCAGGATCCCCCGGGCCGTTGGAGAGAAGCACTCCGTCCGGCCGAAGGGCGAGGACCTGGGCGGCGGTAGTGCAGGCAGGAACCACGGTGACCCGGGCGGGGCCGGAGGCCAGTTGCCTCAGGATGTTGCGCTTGACCCCAAAATCGTAGACCACGACGTGATAGGGACCATGCCCCTCACCCGGCCAGGAATACTTCTCAGTGCAGGAAACGCTGCCTCCCAGGTCCAGTCCCGCCAGACCCTCCCACCCCCTTGCCCTGTGGAGAAGGTCCTCCTCCGCCACCCCTTCGGTGGACAGGCACCCTCGCATCGCCCCCCGCACCCGCAGATGCCGGGTCAGGGCCCGGGTGTCGATGCCATGGAGGGCGGGGATCCCCTCATCCTCCAGATAGCGCTGCAAGGTGCGGGTGGCCCGATGATTGGAGGAGATGGAGGAGAACTCCCGGGCGATGAAGGCCCTGGCAAAGACCCGATGACTTTCGGCGTCCTCCTCGCACACGCCATAGTTGCCGATCTGGGTGCAGGTCATGGCCACCATCTGACCGGAGTAGGAGGGATCGGTGAGCACCTCCTGGTAGCCCCCCATGCAGGTGTTGAACACCACCTCCCCGAGCACGGTCTTCCGGGCCCCGAAGGCCTGTCCCCGAAACACCCTGCCATCTTCAAGGACCAGAACCGCCCCGTCGGGCATGGGGAACTCCATAGAAGGGCCACCAGGAAGGACGGCGGCCGCCGGGGGGATCTACCTGATTTCTCTGATGGGGGGAACGGTGTTCATCATCCAGGAAGCCCGTAGTCCATCTCAAGTCATGCCCCTCCGGTTCGTGCATGGGAGACCCCCTCATCCTGGGGGCCGGCCGTCCCTGCCAGGGGCCACACCGATGGACACCAAGACGAACCATCCCGACGAACCCGGCACCGCTCCATGCCCCCGGTGGAAACCGACCCGGCGGATCCCCAGGGGCGACTCTCCCTCTCCGCTTCGGCAGCGCCAGT
This sequence comes from uncultured Rickettsiales bacterium, assembly GCA_964426935.1. Classification (GTDB taxonomy): domain Bacteria; phylum Myxococcota_A; class UBA796; order UBA9615; family JAKLKC01; genus CAYRTW01. Next base: position 28,477 of record CAYRTW010000033.1, on the reverse strand, counting down.
CCTCCCACCGGCGTATCCTCCCCCGGTGACCGACCCTCAGCAGGGGCGGTAACGGAGGATCCATGCGGGTGGTCATCATCGGCAACGGAGTGGCGGGGACCACCTGCGCTCTCCAGATTCGCGCCCGGGACGTTGCCGCCCGAATCACGCTTGTCTCTCCGGAATCACCTTACTTTTTCTCCCGGACCGCTCTCATGTATGCCTGGATGGGGAGGCTTCAGCGAAAGGATCTGGAACCCTATGAGCGGCACTCCTGGGAGGAAAAAGGCATCCAGCGGATCCAGGACACCGCAATGGATCACCACCACCCCGAGAGGGAGATCCGCCTGGCCTCGGGGAAGGTCTTGACCTACGACCGCCTGGTGCTGGCCCTGGGCTCTCGGGCCTTCGCTCCCCCCTGGGAAGGCCTGGGGGCGGTTCGTTCGGGGCTGGTGCATCTGGTGACCCTCGGGGATCTGGATGCCTGCGAGGCCCTGACCCCCTCTACCCGGCAGGCGGTGGTGGTGGGAGGAGGGCTCATCGGAGTGGAGATGGTGGAGTGCCTGCGCCATCATCGCATCCCCACCACCTTCCTGGTACGGGAGCCCTGGTACTGGCCCCTGGCCCTGGCCCGGGAGGAGGCGGATCGGGTGGGGCAGCACCTGGAAAAACACGGGGTGGATCTGCGTCTGGGAGAGGAGGTGGACCGGGTGGATGTGGATGAGGGCGGCAGGGTGAGGTCGGTGCAAACCCGCGCTGGAGAAGGGATTTCGTGTCAGTTCCTGGGGGTGGCTGCCGGCGTTCGACCCTTCCTCCAAGGGATGGAGGGATGGAGGGATCGGCCGGAAACCGGGAGGGGAATACGGGTGGACGTTCATCTTCAAACCTCCCTCAGGGACGTGTTCGCCTGTGGGGACTGCGCCGAAATCGAGAGGCCGGGGAGGCCCTCCCTGGTGGAGCTTCTGTGGTACGGGGCCAAACGGCAGGGGCTGCAGGTGGCGGAAAACCTTCTGGGAGGGGGTCATCCCTACGCTCCTCCCACCTTCTTCAACAGCTCCCGCTTCTTCGACCTGGACTTCACCACCGTCGGCGAGGTCATGACCCTTCCCGATGGCACCCCCTCCTGGTTCCTGAGCTTCCCCGACCGGGAGGCCTGCGGGCGCATCGTTCATGATGGGCAACGGGTGAAAGGGTTCAACTTCCTGGGCTCCCGCTGGGATCACACCGTCTTGTGCCGGTGGATCGAAGAGGAGCGCTCCCCGGACTGGGTCTTGGATCACCTGAAAGAGGGTCAGTTTGACGGAGAATTCTCCCGCCTCCCCATCGAGCACGCGCGTCGTGAACCCCTCCCCCTCATGAAGGAGCCTCGTCCATGAGAAGGCAGACCGCAGTAGGCTGGCTGGCCCACGACCTCACCCACCGGGGCGTCACCGCCTGGGCCCTCACCGGGATCCTGTGCGGATTCTACCTGGCCCTGTTCTTCCCCACCTTGGGCAAGAAGGCGGGAGTAGACCTGGATGCCCTGGCCGGAGCCTGGTTTTCCTTCCTGCCCCACCCCTTGACCCCCGACCGGTGGACCCTCTACGGCACCCTGTACACCCTGGCCATCCTCTGGGGAGGCGTTCATGTCCTCCGCAAGCATCGCCACGACCGCTATCAGGTGGTGAGGACCTCGGTGGTGATGGGGGTGCAGGTGGTCTTTGCCTACGCCACCCCCCTGGTGATGCAGTTCTTCCATCACCCCGGCTACTACTTCAGCTACTTCTGGCCCTTGAAGATGGATGCCCTGGATCCCCGGAACTTCGCCTCCTTGGGGCCCGCCCTGGTGGGATACGGGTTCGTGGGCTCCTTTCTGGTGGTTCCCCTGATGACCTGGCGCTTCGGAAAGAGGTGGTACTGCTCCTGGGTGTGCGGCTGTGGGGGACTGGCCAACACCTTCGGAGACCCCTGGAGAGGATTGTCCGACCGTAGTCGGAGGGCCTGGAAAATCGAAAAAGTCAGCATTCATACCGTGATGGGCCTCGCCTTTGCCGGGACGGCCCTGTGGTTCGCCGCCGCCCTGACCGGGGATTCCTCCCCCCTGGCCCGCCTGGCCGACGGCTTCCGGGGAGCCTACGGGTTGGTGATCGGGTCCCTGTTCAGCGGCATCCTGGGGGTGGCCTTCTATCCCCTGGGAGGAACCCGCCTGTGGTGTCGGTTCGGCTGTCCCATGGCGGCGATGATCGGGTTGATGCAGAAGCGTTGGGGGAGGTTTCGCATCCAGGTGAAGGAGGGGATGTGCATCTCCTGTGGCCTGTGCTCGGCCTCCTGTGAAATGGGCATCGACGTGCGCATGTACGCCCAGAGGGATGAGAGCTTCACCCGGGCAAGCTGCGTGGGCTGTGGAATGTGCGCCACCGTGTGCCCCCGGGGGGTGCTGCGCCTGGAAAGTGGTCCCCCTTCTCCATCCCCCCAAGGGAGAACGAGCCTGCCCATCCTGGCTCCTGGGGAGTGAAGTTCCGGTTTTTGCCCTTGCTGGCGGGTACCTGACGGGATATATCGGCCCCGAAGGTCACCTTCCGCCCCCGAGGCGCGGAACCAGGAGAGGTTTTGGCTGGGTTCTTTTGTAGATTCAAGCTTTTGACTGCGGCTTTCCTGCTGATGGGGGGGTGCTCCTCTCCCGCAGGGACCGACGATGACGACTCGTTTATCGGTCAGGACGAAACCGGCAAGACCGACGACGACTCGGCGGTTGCCGATGACGACTCCACCCCTCCCGCCGACGACGACTCCACCGCCCCCGACGACGACACCCTTTCAGACGACGATTCCACCCCTCCGGCCGATGACGACACCACTCCCCCGGTGGAGGACCCGGTGGTGTCCCTGGTTCTCCTCCCCTCTGATATTGCGGTGGATCTGTCCACTCCCTACCCGCTCCTGGCGGTGGCGGAAACCGCGTCGGGAAGGGTGATGGAATGGGCGCCGGCCGACCTGCTCTCTGACAATGAGCTGGTGGCCACGGTGGACGCTTCTGCCCTGGTGACCCCAGTGGCCGAAGGAGAGGCCCTGATGAGCGTCACCCTGGAGGGGCTCACCTCTTCGGCTCGGGTGCGGGTCATTCCCTCAGGAACGCTGTGGCTGCACGCCGTGGACGCCCAGACCGGCGCCGATCTTCCCGGAGTGAGCGCCCTCATCGGCTCCACCGAAGCGGCAGGAGCCGAAGGAGAAACCGATGATTCCGGGAGGGTTTCCCTGTCCGGGGCCTTTGCCGGGCGAGTCACCGTAACCCTTCAGAAGGACGGCTACGTGCGAGCCTCCGCTGCCGGAGCCGCCGCCCGGGAGCAGAGGATCCCCCTGAGGCCGGTCTCTCCCCCCGAAGAGGCGTGGGGGAGCATCAACGGCACCCTCCTCTGGCCGGGGGATCTGGGGGGAGATCTGGATCTGGTGATCGGCCTGACAGCGGCAGGTTTCCAAGGAAATCCGGTCATGTACAACCTCAGCAGCCTCCTGGGACAGGACCGGGAGGTCACCCTCTACGGCCTGGATGTGGAGCTGCCCGGCAACATCGCCATCAAGGGGTATGTGGATGGGTATCGGGTGCCTTCCCAGGTGGGAACCGGAGCCACCTGGGGCATCGCTGGGGCCATTTCCCTATCCGACGCCGTGGATATCGCCAGCGCTCCCGTGGAGGAACAACTCCCCCTCATCGTCTCCACTCTGTCCGCCGGCCTGGGAGAAATGCGCTGGGGAATGAGGGGAGACCTCACCGTGGCTGAGGATCCGGAAACCTACGGTGCCGATCTGGCCCCCTCCTCTCTTCTCTCTGAGGAAATCCTGGCGGTGATTCCCTTGAATCCGTTGGGGACGGCACCCGAGGACATCCCCCTGACCATGGCCCTGGCCGAGGCCGGGGAGGCAGGATGGATCCTGGCAGGACTGACGGTGGGCTCGGGAGAGGTGAGCCTTCTCTCGGTCGAATCCTCAGCCTTGCCGGAAGACTGTGCGGTGAAATATGTGGCGGTGATCGAAGCGGGAGGAATGGGCACCGGAGGGGACATTTCCGCCATTCAGGGGGAATGGAATCCCGAGACCGCCCGGGTGGAGTTTCCCGCCTTCCTGGACATCTGCTCCCTGACTCCCCCTGCCTACGTCCTGGACTGGACCTGGTCCCACACCCTGGCCCCCGGGGCGGACCTCTACGCCTCCCGCTTGGAGGCCCGATTGGGCTCCTGGGACGTGTACTCCTCGGACCAGGAAGAGGCCTTCGCCCTGGACGACGTGCAGCCTCGCCTGGGAATGGACCAGGTGCGCTGGTACCTGCATGCCCTGGAGGTGGGAGGGGCTTCCTTTGAGAGCCTGTTGAACGAGGCGGATGGGGGACTGGAAGAGGTGGAGAACCGGGCGGAGCGCCAGTCCGGCTCCTGGCTGTTTTATCACGCCGAGACGGCTGAGGAATAAGGTACCCTATCGGTACCGTCTCTGACGCACTCCAAAGACCATTCCCATCACCAGTAACAGCCTCAGCGCCCCGTTCATGGGGGAGTGCCGGGCGTGGTTGCAACTTCCTTCGCAGCCTTCTTCACCGCACCCCGCTCCCTCCTCACAGCCCGTCCCACCCTCGCAGCCGGCATCGCACCCTCCCCCGGCGCAAGCCGAGGCCAGGTCCACCTCCATGGGAACCACCGCCGTGCTGTCCAGGTTGGCGAAGGCGGAAAGCCACAGGCCATCTTCTGAAGGGGCGAAGTGCAGATCGGTGATGGCGATGCCGTACACCTGGGGCAAGGTCGCCGTGGGCAGGAGATCCCCTCCCAACAGTGAGCCAAGGGCGGTGGCCATCAGGGCTGGGAAAGTGGAAAGGAGGGCCTCTTCTGCTCCGGGAAAGGGCTCCAGGTAGGTGGAAACGGCCGTGATGTCTTCGCTGTCCACGGTAATTCCCGGGGTGATGACCCCGTCCACCGCATCGACCTGAAGCCCGGCCAGGGCAGCGATTTCCAGCCCGAAAACCCGGGACAGGCGGTCAAAGGCGGGAGCAAAGGCGTCCACCTGAAGCCCGGACAGGTCGATCATGGCGTCGGGATCGGCGCCGAAGGTGGCGGTGGGGGGAACGCGGGGGACCACCACGATTCGCACCGGGTCTGAGGCGTCGTCGGCGTAGTCCAGCATCTCGGGGACCACCACCCCCAGGATGCCCACGGTGACCACCCCGTCGATGGTGGTACACAGGAGCCCAGCCCGAAACGCCGCCAGGAGGAACTGGTTCACGAAGTCATCGGCGATGAGGATCTGGGCGGCATAGGGATTGCCGTCGGGGTCCACCTCGGTAAAGGCGGGAGGCTCCCCCGGGGTGGCGGAGATGTCCAAGGGCGGGTCTAGAAGACAGGAGGCGGCGGTAACCACCATCGCCCTGCCTCCCAGGGATAGAGACAGCCCCTCGGCGGCAGTGACGTTCAGGCCGGTGGGATGAAGTTCCAGGGAAATGGGCTGCTCCGCCTGAAGATCCACTGAGGTGGCGATCTGGAGGGAGTCCAGGGTGGAGGTGAGGGTCTCCGCCAGAGTGGCCGGCAGAGAACCGATCATCTCCTCCAGGAAAGGGCCGATGAGATTCTCCTGGAGGGGCACGTCGAACAGCTCCTCTCCCTCCAGGAGGTATCCCAAGAAGCAGTCGGTCCCCAGGGGATTGGGCAGGGGTAGGAGTTCCAAATCCAGGGTGACCTCCTCGGGGGGAACCACCACCGTGCCCGTCCCCTCGTCCCAGGAGAGGGCCAGCCCCAGGTCCACGGTGATGGGAGAGGCGGGCAGGTCGAAGGGGCAGGAATCCGCAGGCAGCTCAAACAGGCAGGTCCCTCCGTAGCTGACCGTTCCCCCTGCTCCAGAGAGAGTGAGAGAGAGGTGGATGTCCAGCCTTCCATCCCCAGGGGTGATGGTGGATTCCTCTACAGCCACAAGGAGATCCACCCCGTCCACTCCATAGGTCAGGGGAGGATCCCCCGGCTGGCAGGCGACCTCCCCGGTCAATCCCGACAGGGGAAGATGAGTGGGAACCAGACCCGCCACCACCTCCGCCAGGGCGTCGAATCCGGAAGGGGGAATCCTGACCCTCGCCGCCTCCTCCAGAAAGACGGACTCCCCGTCGGCGGCCATCAAGGCTGGCGACAGGCCCAGGAACAACGGAGCGAACAGGAGCAAGGAGCGAATCAGGTTCATGGGTCCCTCTCATCCCCATCCACCTTGGACAAGGGGAAGGGAGCGAATCGCCGGTGATCCAGAGGATCGCACCTCAAGGCGCCCCCGGCCTGCGGGCCAGGACCAGCGAGGAGGTCAGCGGGGCACGGGGCGGCTCTTCAGTGATGTCCGTGAAGCCCGCATCGGTGAGCCAGGCAGCCGTCTCGGCGAAAGAGTAGCAGTCTCCTGCTTCGGTGTTCAGCAACATCACCAAGGCAAAGGCCGCCCCTACGCCAGGCAGGGTTCGAGTGTCGTCCAGGACGTGCTCCTTGATGACCAGAACACCGCCTGCCTTCAGGGAACCATGGCAACTCCGAAGGAGCTTTCTGCACTCCTCCTCCCCCTCGCCATGAAGAATATTGAACAGGAGGAGGCCATCAAAACCCTCGGGAAGGGGGTCCTGGCGATAGTCCCCTGTCACGAAGTCCACACGATCGGTGAGACCGGCTTCGGCGACCTTGCGCCGAGCCACGGCGAGGGATCCGGGCAGGTCGAACAGGGTTGCCCTGAGCCCCGGAATGGCCTGACAAAGGGCGATGGAATAGGTGCCCGGCCCCGCCCCCACATCGAGAATGTGTTCACCGGAATCAAAAGGCAGGCGATGGGGAAGGACAACGGCATCCCCACGCCCCCGGGCCAAGGCCTCCATGGCTCCAAGAAACGCCTCGGTCTCGTCCGCAAGGGACTGAAACATGTCGGCACGGCGTTGGGGTCTTCCCGTTCGCACCGCGTCCTCCAGCCTTCCCCAGGTGGCCCAGCTACGGCCCTCGAATTCCACCATCCCCAGGAGGGAGCGTGGAGACGCTGTGGTCAGGAACAAGGAGGCCTCCGGCCCGTTGAAAAACCTCCCCTCGTGGTTCACCTCCAGCAGGCCGGCCGCCGTCAACGCCGCCAACAAGGCACGAGTGCCCCGAGGGTCCGTTCCCAATCCAAGGGCCAGGTCGTCGGCAGTCTTCCCTCCCCCTTCCAAGGCATCAAACACTCCCAGCCGCGCTCCCACATGCAAGGCCCTTGCCCCTTGATGGGCCGCCGACAGGGACAGAATCCGACCCGGGGAACCGCCTTCCTCCATCGTCGTTATTCCAGCCCCAGCACCCGGAGCACCGCCCGGTAGTTGCCGAAGGGGGGATAGCAGTAGGCTCCTCGCACCTGCTCCATGGCCCGGGCGGCGTGGAGGGTCTCCCGTGCGATGCGAATCCCCTCCTCCCTTTGGGCGTCACGACCCGGGGCGGCTTTCATCCGAGCCAGGATGTCGGTGGGGATCTGCATCCCCGGTACCTCGTTGTGAAAGAACTCGGCGTTGGCAAAACTGGCCAGGGGAAGAATCCCCACCAGGAAGGGAATGGGCCGGAAGTCCCTGATCCGTTTCAGGAATCTCTCCAGGAGGGCCGGATCGTACACCGGCTGGCTAAACACATATTCCGCTCCCGCCTCCAGCTTCAATCGGTAGCGCTCCACCTCCACGTCCAGGTTGGCGGCCCCGGGATTGCATCCGCAGCCGATGACCAGACGGGTACCGTCTCCCATGGGATCCCCGCCGAAATCCAGTCCCCGGTTGAGGTTGGCGCAGAAACGGATCAGGCCGATGGCGTCCACGTCGAAGACGGCGGTGGCGTCGGGATAGGTGCCCATCTTGGGGGGATCCCCGGTGATGCACAGCACGTTCTTCATGGACAAGGCGTTGGCGCCGATGAGATCCATCTGCATGCCCAGGATGTTCCTGTCCCGACAGCAGTAGTGGATCACCGATTCCATGCCGCAGGTTTCCCGCACCAGGAGTCCCAGGGACATGGGATTCATGCGGGCCACCGCTCGGGGGCCATCGGCAATGTTCACCACGTCCACCCCCGCCTCGTGGAGGATACGGGCCCCCTCCAGGGACTTGCGAGGATCCAGGCCCCGAGGGGGATCCAACTCCACCGACACCACGAACCTCCCGCTGGCCAGGGCCGCTCCGAACTGGGAGCGCTCCGCCAGGGGAGGCGGAGTGAGGAGTTGGGCACCGGCCTCCTTTTCCTCCTTGGAGAGGCCGCCTCCCCCTGCCTTGGCCGCTACCGGCCGAGAGGGAAGAACCGCCTTCAAGAAGGTCTTCATCTCCTTGATCATCGCGGGTGTGGTACCGCAGCACCCGCCCACGATGCAGGCCCCCTTGAGGACGAACCTTCGGGCGTATTCGGCCATGTATTCGGGAGAGGCCATATACATGGTGCGCCCCCCCACATGCTCGGGCAGGCCGGCGTTGGGCATGGCCATCACCTTGACCCCACCCGCCTGAAGCATCCTCTGCACCGCCGACATCACCGCCTGGGGCCCATTGACGCAGTTGGTCCCTCCCACCACCGCTCCCCACTGCCGATAGGCTTCCACCACCTGCTCTGGCGTCGCCCCTTGGAAATCCCCATCCATGCCAATATCAAAGACATAAGAGGGGAGGATGGGCAGATCGCACACCGAGCGGGCCGCCCGAAAGGCGATCCCCAGGGCCTGGAGATCGGTGAAGGTCTCCAGCAGAAGGAGGTCAGCCCCTCCCTCCGCCAGGGCCTCCGCTTGGGTACGGAACAGGCTCTCAGCGTCAGAAACCGTGGTGGTACCCAAAGGCTCCACTCCCCTGGGCAGGGGACCCATGGAGCCCGCCACCCAGGCCCTCTTCTCCGCCACCGACCGGGCCAGTTGGACAGCGGCGATGTTGATCTCCCGCATTCTGGATTCCAGCCCATACCCGGAAAGGCGCAGGGAATTGGCTCCATAGGAGTTGGCGGTGATGATCTCCGCCCCCGCCCGCAAGTATTCCTCATGAATGCTCCGGATCAGCTCGGGCTGGGTAACGCAGAGGTCGTCGTAGCAGGCGTTGATGAAGACGCCCCGGGCATAGATCTGGGTACCCATGGCCCCGTCTGCCAGGATGGGCCGAGAGTGCAGCGCTTCAAGGAAAGAGGTGTCCATCCGAATCCTACTGGTCCGTTACAGGGTTCCCGTTCCTGAGGGGGAGGCCGGTTGGCGGCGACTATAGCAGCATGAGGGACGGGTTTCGCAGGGGAGGTCTGCGGGAGGAGGCCAGGGAACCTGGAGGAGTCGCCCCTCGCCTCGAAGAAACGAGTTCCCTCTCCGAGGAGAGTCCTCTATTCGAGGACCTGAAGAATCCCCGCAGCATCCGAATCAAAGGTGTCTACATCCCCATTCAAGTCCCCGTAATACCATGAGATTCCTTCATCGGCACTAAAGCGGACCAGATAGGACCAAGTCCCTACGCCCGGGTTCAGGAAGGTGCCCACGTATTCATCGTTGGCATGATCCCCGGCAAAGAGTCCGTCCACATCGACGTTGTAGGTAGCCGAAGAGTAGCTCCACTCACCATCGCCGGTGGGGTCGCTCCCCAAAGGCCCCACCCCCACCTCGGCCAGGATGCCCGGGCCCTGCCCCACAAGATCGGTGACCCCCTCCATGTACACCCGTCCGTAGACCGGCTCCGAGGCATCGGTGTCTGTTGTCAGGGTCATGGAGAGGGGCCATTGGAGAAGCCCCCAGTCCACCACCGGCCCTGCCACTGCCTCCACTGTCACCACACCGGCCTGCTCAGACTGAAAGCCATTGTCGCTGCCGTCGGCGTCGCACCAGGTGTAGAAGAATCCTTCTCCTTCCACCCAGAAGCGCCACCCGTAGGAGAACGTCCCCTCGGGCATCTCCGGCAGCACCCCCCCGTATTCGTCGTGGGCCAGATCGCCAGGAACGGAGCCGTCTACATCGCCGCTGTATGTGGCCGGATACCAGTTCCAGAACCCGTCGGGGGGAGAGTCTGGAACGCCATACCCCACTTCCCCCATCACCACCCCGCTCTCTCCTCCCCCCTCGGTCCACCCCGGCACAAACACCCGGCCGTAGAGGGGACCCGCCGTGCCCCCGGGAATCACCGAGACGGTCAGAGGAGATCCGAGGATGCACCACTCCACTTCAGGAGGAACGGTGCCGTCGTCGTAGAGAAACGCCAGCGGGAGAGTCACCGAGGAACCTCCCGGGAGAGTCACGGTCACATCCACCGCTCCCCCCGCCTCCACCGAAGGCGTCAGACAGGAGATCCCGGTGCTGTCCTCCACGACGACTGCCTCTGCCGTTTCGTCCCCGAAAAACACCAGCGCCCCAGAGAGAAACCCGGTTCCTGAAAGAACCACCTCGGTGCCACCCTCCGTTGGACCCTCGGCCGGAGCGAGGCCGATGAGGGAAAGCTCATCCGAAACAGTGTCGTCATCCGGCTGTGGAGTGGAATCGTCATCCAATGGGGCCGTGGAGTCGTCATCGACTGGCGGAGTGGAATCGTCGTCGGGAGGGGAGGAATCGTCGTCCCCGGTGATCGCGCTGTCGTCGTCATCGTCGTCCCCGTCCACTCCCACATAGGGATTACAACCCCAAGACCCCAAGAGGGCCCCCAGGGTCAAGGGAAGAAGGAAGACGGGGGTTCGAGTCAACATCGGGCCAAGCCTCCGGATGTCGAGAACACCTCGGCACCGAGGGAGAGGCAATACTGAACATCTGTTTATATCGTGTCAAGTCAATGGGTCATTTTCCCAAGGCACCCTCTGAGGCCTTGTCCTCGATCTCCACCTCGCCCTTGGACTCTCCGAAACCCCGGTCGGGATTCAACCGCGTCAGGATCGCCCGAATGTCCATCCCGCTCAGGGATTCCAGCAAGGGGGGGAGCTGGGCCATGACCTTGACCACCTCCCCACTCAGCCGGGAAGAGCCGCTCCCATCTCCGCCCATCACCACGATCTTCTCGGTGCGCTCCAACGGAGCAGCAATGGCCTTGGCCAGTTCGGGAAGAACCTGGATGAACATCTGGCTGACAGCGGCATCGTTGTAGAGCTTGAACGCCTCGGCCTTGCGCTCCATGGCCTCCGCCTCCGCCAATCCCCGGGCCCGGATGGTATCGGCGTCCGCCAGACCCCGGGCCCGGATGACCTCCGCTTCCGCCAGTCCCTTGGCCTTGTCCGACGCCGCCAATGCCTCGCCTTGGGTTCTCTGGGCCACCGCTCGGGCCTGGGCCTCTGCTTCGACGCGGTAGCGGGCGGCGTCCGCGTCCACCTGGGCGGCGAACTTTCTGGCCTCTGCCGGCTTGCGGACGGTGGCGTCCAGCTCCTTTTCAGCCCTCAGGGCCTCCTTTTCCTGCACCACCACCGCCTGGATGCGCTGCTCGATGTCAAACGCGGCAGCGCTTTTGGCCTTGGCGGTATTCTCCAGCTCTTGATAGGTCGCCAGGGAAAGGCGGTAGTCCCTCTCTGCCTCGGCCACCTTGGTCTGGGCCTGAAGCTGGGCCACCTCGCTCTCCTGCTTGGCCTGGGAGGACTCCACCGCAGCCGCCCGGGAGGCGTTGGCCTGGGCGATGTCCGCATCCCTCTTGGCCTCCGCCTCGGCGATCTGGGCATCCCTCTTTACCGTGGCCAGGCGTGGTTTCCCCAGGGCTTCCAGGTATCCGCCGTGATCCTTCACGTCCCTCAATGTAAAGCTGAGGATGTTCAGACCCATCTTCTGCATGTCGGTGGTGGCATGCTGTTGCACCGCTTGGGCGAATTTCTCCCTCTCCTTGTAGATTTCCTCCACCGTCATCTGCCCCAAAATGGACCGAAGATGCCCTTCCATGGTCTGCTGGGCGACGTTGGCGATCTCAAGCTGCTTTCGCCCCAGGAACTGGCGGGCGGCGGTGCGAATGGAGGTCTCGTCGTTCCTCACCGCGATCTGGGCCACCCCGTCCACGTCCATGGCAATGCCCTGGGCGGTGTAGACGTTGCGGTTGTGGACATCAATGGTGACCACCTCCAAAGACAAGCGATCTGCCTGGTTGAAGAGGGGGACCACAAACGCCCTTCCCCCCACCACCACCACGGGTTCCCCTTTGCCAGAAATAATCATGGCCTCGTTGGGTCCTGCGGTCATGAACCAGGTCAGGAACTTGCGGACCATCACGATGGTGGCCAGCACGGCGCCGACCACAATCCCTATCATCAGGTTGCTCATGGGCTCATCCTCCTTGCTTGATTGGGCGCGGGGGCCCATCTGAACCGGTTTCCGAGGGCGAGAGATTCCCGTCCGCCCCCAGGGTTTCCTGGCGTATCTGCTCCTCCACCGACGGACCTACCAGGAAGGATCCGTCGTCGGCCACACCCAAAATCGCCACCACCCCTCCTTGGGCCACCGCTCTGCCCTCCAGCATGCGGGCGGGCCCCGCGTGGGTCTCCCCCTGGGAAACAAAGCTCACCTCACCGACTCCCCCCTCCGGAATGGCAATGATCACTTGAGCCTCCTCTCCCTGGAACCCGGCCGTCGTCACCGCCCGACCCCCTCGCCCCAGCCGGATCATCTGCCTCAGCAGCGCAGACGAGAGCCACCAGGCCAGCAGGCCAGGAAGAAGGGCGCCTCCGAAGAGGAGGAATCCCGTCCAGTGAAGCAGTTCAACGCTGCCTAGCCCCCCGATTCCAAAACCCATCAACAAAAACGCCAGGGAGGTGCCGTTCAGGAGGGGCAGAGCGTCATGGGAAGGGTGGTCATCCCCGGAATGGGAATGTGACAGGAGATGGTCATGGTCATGGTCGTGACCGCCGCCGTGGTCCCCGTCCCCCAGAGCATGTCCCAGCAGAAAGGAACCCAAGACCCAGGTGATGCCCACCAGGGCAAGCGTAGCGAAAAGGGCAACCATGTCCTGAGGGTAGCGGGGGAGGGAACGATGGGGAAGGATTCGAGAAGAAAGGCTGGAAATCCTCGCTTCGCCGCCTCCCTCAAGGGCAGAGGGGGCCCTCGATCACCAGGCGATTGTTGGTCTCGTCGCATTCAGCGATGGCGCCGTAGCCGCTTCCATCGTCGTCCACCGCCACCAGGAGGTTCGCCGATCCCACCGCCGCTGCATCAAAAGAGAGGCGCACCCCCTCCGAGCTGTATCCCGAGGCGATCCCGTCGGTGACGATGCCGGTCAGGTAGGTGAGGGAGTTCCCCTCCTGCTTGTAGACGGTGATGTTGATGGGGCCGGGGACATCCGCGGTGCCTTGGTTGAAGGCATACACCGCCACGAACGCATTGCCGAAGTTGGTGCAGTCGAGATCACATACCTGGGCGTCAGGAAAAAGATCCCCGGCCGCTCCCCCGGTGACCGACGCCAGATCGGCGGAGCGAAAGCTGTTGTAGGTCAGCCAATTGAACTCAGGATCCGGGGGAACCGAGGCGTCGTTGTTGATGTTGGTGATGGAATAGGCGTGCTGATTCCAGATGGGTCGGGTGGGCATCCACGAGTCATCGGCGTCCCCCACCACCGCGATGCCGTGGTAGCTGGCGGTGTAGGGGTTGCGTCCATACACGATCTCGGCGTGGCCATCCCGATCCACATCCGCCACCGTCGGGTACTCGATCCAGGTGGCCGAAGAGTGCTCCATCCCCTCCAGCTTCACCGAACCATCCGGACCGGAAAGGACCCACAGGCGGGTCTCGTCGGCGTAGACCACTTCGGCCACCCCATCCCCCTCAAAGTCAAACACGGTGGCGCCGGTGCAGCCGGAAGAACCGTCCTGGGTGGCCTTGGTCCACTTCATGGTGCCATCGGTTTCGTACACGGTGTAGGCGCCAAAAGAACCCACCCCCACCTCGGGCTCCCCATCCCCATCAAAATCAGCGACGGTGGGAGGGCCCCCACCACTCCCGGGGATCGAGGCGGGACCCCAGATCCTCCCCCCCACCGTGTCGAACAGGCTGATCTGCCCCGAGCTGATCACCACCACCTCCGCCATGTCATCGGCGTCGAAATTCCCCACCGCCGGGTAGCCGTCGGCGTTGCCATAGGTCCACCGGGTAGAGCCATCCTTCTGGTAGGCGGCGTTTCCGGCGATCAACTCCTGCGTCCCATCCAGGTCGAGGTCGGCGAAGAACGAGGTGCTGCCAGTGCCATAGCTGCCGATTCCCCGGGTTCCCTTGGCGATCAGGGCGCCGTTCTGACCGTTGAGGATCACCCGACCGACCCCCACCTCCACCGCCCCGTCCCCCTCAATATCGGCGATGGCTGGAGAAGCGCACACTGAGGACACGTCGGCAGCAGTCAAGGTGATGGAGGTCCACTTCACTTCGCCGGCGTTGCTCAGCGCCACCACCTTGAGGTTGTCCTTGACCACCACCACCTCAGGAATCCCGTCGTTGTCCAGGTCCCCGATGGCCACGCTCCCCTGTCCCTGGGCGCTGATCTCCGCCGACCAGATGTGTTCCCCCTCCCCGGACACACAGCGCACCACCCCGTTGGCCGTGGATCCACCCCCATAGGTGATGAACACGATGTCGGGCAGGTCCGACTCATCCACCAGCCCGTCGCCGTTGTCGTCGGTGAGGTTGGCCACCGAAGGGGGCATCATGATGTCCGTGGAGCTGGGGGCCACCGAGAATGTAGACATCTCCCATTCCAGAATGGGGGTGAAGGTACCGATGGTGGTGGGCTCACAGTCGGTGTCGATGGCGGTGGTGAGGGGAGGGAGATACTCGTCCTGGCAGAGTCCCTGTGGGTCTGGGGTGGTGTCGTCATCCGGCCCGGTGGCGTCGTCGTCGGGGGACGCAGTAGTGTCGTCATCCCCAGTCTCCCCATCGTCAGGGACGGCGCTCAGGTTGAAATCGGAGCAGCCCGTGGCCAGGGCCAAAAGGCACAGAAAGCTGGAAGGGGGACGAGCAGGCAGGAAAGGGAACATGGGACCTCGGGGGGAGACACCAGGGTCGTGAGGAGGCGCGCCTACTTTAGCTGATTCCCAATGCGATGAATGGACAATGCTGAGTCCGCCTCTGCCCTCGGGAGCCTCCCGTGGAGGACATCCCGTGAAGTTTTCCCTTCACAAGAGCCCCGCTGGAGTGCTAATGTCGCCCTGTCCTGCCCCGAGGTGTGCGCCTTGGGGGGCAACCATGGAAGTGACATG
Organism: uncultured Rickettsiales bacterium; assembly: GCA_964426935.1. GTDB lineage: Bacteria > Myxococcota_A > UBA796 > UBA9615 > JAKLKC01 > CAYRTW01. The sequence goes on along the minus strand of CAYRTW010000033.1, from coordinate 13,370 downwards.
ATGATGCGAAGCAATGGACGTTCCTTCAGGGTGACAGCCTTCGCCGGTCTGGCGACCCTCCTCTCAGGAGCTGCTCTGGCCTTCGACATGGCAGCGCCTGGGGATCTGATCGTCAGCGAAATCATGAAGGATCCCAACATGGTTCCCGACAATCAGGGGGAGTGGTTTGAGCTGTACAACTCCACCTCCACCACGGTGGACCTGATGGGGGTGGTGGCCCAGACCAGCTCGGGGAGCTTCACGGTGGGCTCCTCCCTGGCGGTGGCTCCCGGGGACTACCTGGTCTTCGCCCGCAACGGGAACGCCGGGACCAACGGTGGTGTGACCGTGGACTACGTCTACGGCAGCGCCCTCTCCCTGGATAACGGCGCCGACAACCTGGAGATTCGCGACTCCCTGGGCGCGACCATGGCCCTCATCACCTACGACATGGGCGGGGAGTGGGTGGATCCGGTGGGAGCCTCCATGAGCCTGGACATGTTCGGGTTTGATCCGGGATGGAACAACGATCCCCTCTTCTGGTGCGCCTCCACCTCCGCGTATGGGATGGGAGACCTGGGAACCCCGGGCACCGCCAACGACATGTGCTTCATGGGTCCCGACGGAGACGGAGACGGCTACCCCGAGGAGATCGACTGCGACGACAGCGATATGGACATCAACCCCGGCATGACCGACGAATGCAACGGAGTCGATGATGACTGCGATGGCGAGGTGGATCCTGGTTGCGGACCCGTCTGCTCCATTTCCCTCCTCGGCCCTGCAGACGGCGCCGATCTGACCGCCCAGGCCCGGTTCATGTGGGATGGGGACTGCGATGGCTATGTCATCCAGGTCAGCGCCGACTCCGCCTTCCCCGACTACAACACCTATTGGTTCGGTAGCCTGGGGGATTCTCCGGCGGGACAGGCCTACACAGTGGGCTCCACCATCTGGTCCACCATTGGTCGCAGCTTCACCACCGCAGGGTACTGGCGGGTGCTGGGGGCGGTGGCTGGAGAGCAGGTCGTGTCTGGCTCCCGGTCCTTCTTCACCACCATGGATCCCAATCCTCCCCCCGCCGATCCCGTCGCCACCTGCACCGTCTCTCCCACCGCCCCTGCCGACGGAGCCTCGGTGACCAGCAGCCCCCTGTTTGACTGGACCACCACCTGCACCGCCGGGCGCCTGGAGATCAGCACCGACCCCACCTTCCCCCTGGACAACACCTTCTACTTCGGGTCCTCGTCCCGCTCCGAGTACCGCATGGGAACGACTTTGTGGGACAGCCTGAAGACCCGGTTTGCCGGTGGAGCCTACTGGCGGGCAGTGGTAGGGGCCGAAGACGGTGCCCACTCCACCACCGGTCGCATGTTCACCTACGTAGCCGCTGAGTAGGCTCTTCCATGAACCTTCCTTCCCTCGACCGGGGAAGGAAGGAGGTCCCGGTTCCCCTCTCACCCTTTCCCTCTCTTCTTCTTCTCCCCTCTTTCAGCCCCTCCTCTCATGGGATTCTTCAGGCGGCACCAGACCGCAGTGGGCTGCTTTTCTATAAAGAAATCGACAGGTTGAAGGTCGCCACGAGAACACCCGTTCCATCCTCTTGAGGATCGATGATCAACTCGGGGGTGTCCTCGGGATCGGTTTTCAGCCTCTCATCCCCGGCAAAGTAGATCTGACTGGTCAGCTTCTCCTCTCCCCCTGCCCACACCTTGAAGTGGATGTGGCGCGGGCGATCCCCGTAGATGGCCGGCACCAGGGAGAAGAACTCATAACGCCCCTCGGCGTCCGTAGTTCGGGTTCCCCGGAAGGACCATATGTCGGAATCGTTGTCGTAGAAGCCGTCCGGATCGGCATGCCACAAATCCAGCACCGCTCCCTCAACCGGTGTCTGGCAATCTGCCCCCCGAATGGTTCCACGGACATGCAGGGGGGTTCCTTTCCAGGCGGCGACGTTCAGGTCCAGGCGCTCAGGGGCTCCCTCTCTGTAGTTGGGACCTTCGGAGTTGGTGGGGGTCAGCAGGCACTCCACTTCAGGGGGAGCCGTGGCGTCCTAGTCCCCCTCCCATCCTTCTCCCACTTGAAAATCCATCCCTCCCTGAGAACAGCCTGGAGTCCAGGCCAACAGAGACAACCCTGGCAGGATGCCTCCCAGAAAGACGCGACGGGAGGGCGGGAGTGGATCCGGGGGAGAGGTCATGGGAGCTCCTGGGCCTGTGTTGGGGCTGAGGCGGGGGCCGTGTTGGAGGGTGGGGTCGCTGCGAGGGGTGAGGAAGAAAAGACCACGTCCCGGGCTGAAAACCCAGAGGTGGGATCGGGAGTCCACATCTGCACCCGGTAATGGATTCTCCCCGTCCACCACATCGTCCTCCAGGAAAGGAGGGCTCGCCAGCGTGCCAGGTCCCCCTCACCAAACCGGATCTCCGCCTGGGCCCCCAGCCTCACGATTCGGGCCAGGCGCAGAGCGTCTCGGGCTTCATTCCCGGAGAACCCTTCCAGAAAAGGGGAGTGGGCCTCGCTGGTGGGCTCGTCCATCACCCGATGAAGGCCAGCGGCTCGGGCAGCCTTGGCGAGGCTTGGGGAGTCCAAGGTGGCGGAATGAAGCGACAAGGGTGTCAAGACTCGGCGGGTCTCCTCGGGGCTGAAGGGTTCATCGGCATGGCCACTGTAGAGGAGAAGGGCGCCCTGTGGCTTCAGAACGCGGGCCACCTCGGTAAAGGCCTCCTGCATGTCGACCACATGATTGAATACGTCACGGCACCACACCAGATCGACGCTTGTGGAAGGAACGGGAAGGGCCTGGAGCGTCCCCAGTCGAAAAGAGACCCGGGCCTCCACTCCCTCCTCCACCCCTCGCTGAGCCGCCAGGGCCAGGGAGTCTTCCAGGGGATCCACGGCGATCACCTTCGCTCCGTGCCGACGCACCAGCTCCCGGGCCAGCCGGCCGGTCCCACACCCTCCGTCCACCACCAGGGAACCCGTCCCAATCCCCCAAGCCCGGACGATGTCGTGCAGAAAGTCCAGGTTTCTTCCTCCCAACTCTACATCGAACGCCGTGAGGGGATCGGAGCCGGCCGCCGCCTCAGAGAGCAAGGCATAAAACCGGGAATAGGAGGGGACCTCGCCGAAGACGCTCATGCCCTCATGATGACAAGACCGGGAAGAAGGTTCCACTCTCTCCCCTCCCCTGGAGGGCCCGGGGATTCTTCCCGCCGAAAGACCCTCCCGTGGTAGACTGACGGGGGCCCTTTTCAACCGCCCCCGATCTGCCTTTGCACATTCTCATCGTTCTCCACGGAATGCCTCCCCTGCCCGGCCATCCCACGGTGGGCTCGGGGATTCGGGCCTTTGCCAATGGAGAGGGGCTGCGCGCCCGGGGGCACCGGGTGACCTACGTGACCCGGGCCGAGGACCTTCCCCCGGAGAGGGTGGGAGAGGACAGTGTCCCCCCTTCCACAGGAGGGTTGGCTCCCCTTCCCCTCCCCGACTCTCTCTCCTCCCTGCCGGGGCTGGCCTCCCCGGGGGGACCGCCGGGAGCCCCCGGAAACCCTTACGGATTCAGCGAAGGAAACGATCTTCTGCGCCTGGTGAGACGTCTGTCTCCCGATGTGGTCCTGGTAGAGCAGTTCGAGGAGGCCCGCAAACTCCAGGGGGAAGACATCCCCATCGTCCTGGACATGTTTGCTCCCCGCATCCTGGAGAGTCAGTTTCAGGGTCCCGAGGCCGACCAGGAGATGATCCGCACCCTGGATGCCCTGGGATGCGGCGACTTCTTCTTGTTCTCCAACGAGAGGCAGAAGCTGTTCTACCTGTCCCTGCTGGCCCTCTCCGGGGTGGACTGCACCCATGCCCCGGTGGGAGTGGTTCGGGTCTCCTGTCCCCCCGAGCTCCCCTCCTTTCACAAACCCCAGAGCCCGGTGCTGGTCTGCGGGGGAGTGTTCTGGCCCTGGGCAGATCTGCGACCGGGCTTGTCCATCCTTCAGGACCACCTGGAAAAGCGCCGCAGGGGGAGAATCGAGGTTTTTGGCGGGGGGTACGGAATCCGCTCCTTCACCACCGCCCTGGCGGACCCCAGGGACTCCCTGCCCCCCAGTCGCCGGGTCCGCTATCGGGGCATGGTGCCCATCGACTCCCTCTTCGATGCCTACCGCCGCTCCTCCATCGCCTTTGACGTCATGGCCCCCAACTCGGAACGGGAGATGAACCTCTCCTTCCGCCAAATCGACTATCTCAGGGCCGGTCTTCCCATCCTCACCGCCAACTTCCAGGAAATCGCCACCGATCTGGTGGAATACGGAGCGGGGTGGGTGGTGGATCCAAGGGACGAGCGGAGCATCCGGGATGTCCTCGATCTGGTCCTGGACAATCCCGACGTGGTCATGAAGGCCTCCCTGGCCGCCCAGCACCTGGCCCGGGAGCAGTTCCGCTGGGATCTCACTATTGAGCCCCTGGACGCCTTCTGCCGCAATCCCCGTAAACGGGCTCGTCGTCCCAACGTTTTGATAGCCATGTCCAAGGTCACCACCGACCTGTGGGCTGAGCATGAGGAGCTGCCCCGCCTGCAGGCAGCCCTGGAGGATCAGCAGCAGGTAAACGTCAAGAAAACCGAAGAGTTAGGGGATCTGAATCGACAGATATGGAAGCTGATTGATTCGGTGGACCGGATGAGCCTCTCCGTCGAGGAGGTGACCCGATTCAAGTCCGATGCCATTCGCTACCTGGGGGAAGAAGAGGACCGGGCCATCCGTTCCGCCGAGGAGCTGGCCAGGGAGCTGGAGCGCCGCAACCTGGACCTGCTCAAGAAGGAGCACGCTCTGCGGGCCGCCCAGGATGACATTGATCGGATGAAGAGCGGGATCTCCTCCCTTCAAGGAAATCTGGAACGCACCCAGGAAGTGCTGTTCGAGAGGGAGCGCGGGGTGGCCGAGTTGCGGGCAGAGAAGGACCGCCTGCTGCTGGCCCTCACCGATGCCCGTACCGAAGCCCGTGATCTGGCCGCAGACCGTGCCAAGAAGACCGAGGAGATGGCCGGCTTCGAGGAACGACTGGAGCTGGCTCGGGGAAGGGCCGAGGCCCAGTTGGCGGAGCAGGAGGGGCGGTTCCTGTCTCGCTTGGAGACCGCAGAACACCGAGCCCGGGCGGTGCTGGACGAACTGCGGGTGCGCCTCCAGTTCGCCGTAGAGGAGAAAGAGGAAGCCCGCCACGCCGCTGCCACCGCCCAGTCGGAGGTTCTCGCCAATCGTCGCGATATAGAGAAAAAATCCAAAGAAATCGAACTATTGGAAGACAGGATCCGAGAGGAACGCTCCCGTTCCGAGAGTGCTCTTGGAGAAGCGCACGCCCTGTTCTCCTCTCGCATCGACGGGGCCGACGCCGAAGCCCGAGCGGTGCTGGAGACCCTGCGGCAGCGCCTCCTCGCCGTGGACGCCGACCGCCACGCCCAGAAGGTCAAGCTGGAAGGGACCGAAAAGGGGGTCCAGGAGCTCAAGGGGGAACTGAATCGGCGAGCCGCCGAGCTTCGGGCGGAGAGGCAAGAGAGGAGGGAGGAGCAACGCTCCCATGAGGCCGTGCGCGGCCGGTTGGAAACGGACTTTCTGGCGCGCCTGGAGAGGGCGGAGGGGGAAGCCCGGGTGATGGTGGAGGGGCTCCACGACCAGGTGGCCCGCCTGCGAGCGGAGAAGACCGCCCTTCAAAGCCATCTGGAAAAAGCAGAGCAGGCCATTCCCGACCTGCGGCGGGACCTCCGCAAGAAGACGGTGGAGATTCAGCAGATCGTTCGGGAAAAGGAGACTCTTCAGCGGGATGCCGCCGCAGCCCTGGCCCAGGTAGAGACCCATTTTTCCGGGCTTCTTGATGCCGCTGCTGCCCGGGCGGATGCGGTATGGGCAGAAATGCGTTCCCGAATTCAATCCCTTCAGGACGAGGGAAATGGAGCGAGGGACCAACTCTCCCGCACTGAAGTCGTGGTTCAGGAGCTCAAACGGGAGTTGCAGAAACGACACGCCGAGGCTCGGGATCTCCGCATCGAGATGCGTCAGGAGAAGAGGCGGTTCGCCGAAGAAAGCACCGCCATTCGCGAGGAGGCGGCCCGGGAGGCCGAGGAGCAGGCGGCCCGTCTTCAGGAGCAGCTGGAGGCCGCCCGAGATGAGGCCGTGAGGGCCAAGGCCCAGAAAGAGGGGGTCCAGACGCGGATGGATCGCCTGGAAGCCGAGGTGCCCGCCCTGCGCCGGGATCTCCAGAAGAAAAACCAGGAGTTGCGAGAACTGGAGATGGCGTTGCGGTCCGAACGAGGAGACCGGGCCCGAGCCTTGGGAGAGTTGGAAGACTCCTTCGTCCATCGATTGCGTGTCGCCGAGGAAGACGCGGTGGCCTCCATGGCCAGCCTCCTGGCCCAGTTGCGGGAGCAGTTGGAGGCTGCCAAGGACGAAGCCAGTCGCGCCAAATCCCAGCGGGAAGCGGTGCAGCTTCGCATGGACCGGGTGGAAGTGGAGGTGCCTGCCCTGAGGCGGGATCTCCAAAAGAAGAACCAGGAGTTGCGGGAGTTGGATCTGGCGCTACGGGCAGAGAGGGGGGATCGGGCCCGGGCCCTGGCGGAGGTGGAGGCCTCTTTCATCCATCGGTTGCAGGTCGCCGAAGGGGAAGCGGTGGCCTCCATGGGAGGGCTCTTGGATGCTCGGGATCGCCTGGAGGTGGAGGCCCAGATCGCCAGGGAGGAGAAGGTACGCCTCAAGGAACGGATCGCCGTCCTCGACGCCGACATCCGCAAGAAATCAGCGGAAATCGCGGCGGCGGTCTACCGGGAACGGCATCTGGTTTCGGAGCATGAGGCCCGGATCCAGGCCTTGATCAGGGAGCAAAAGATCGCCCAGGATCCTCCCGTTCCTCCGGCCAACGGCCCCGTCACCGAAGCCTCCCCAGCCGCGCCTTCCCCCCCTGAGCAGCCGGGTTCCCCCGAGCCTCCTCCCCCAGTCGGGATCGCACTGGAGCCCAAAGAAACCCCCTCCCACCCCCGAACCCGGTCCCCCCGTCGCCGGTGACCCCCGCCCTCGCGGGTCATTCCCCCTCGGTCATCACTCCGATGTCAGGGCCACCCTCTCCGCCTCCAGACTCCCTTCGATGGCCAGGCCTACGATTTCGGTGGCAAATCCACCGCTGAAGGTCGGGCCGTCGCTGAAACTCCCTTCGTATTCGGTGGGAAGTTCCCAATAGAGGATGACGATGGCCAGGTCTCCCGTCACCGACCATGCCTCGGGATCGATCTCCCCTCCCACTCCAAAGGCGACCTCGGTGGAGAATCCAAACAAATCGATGGTGCAGGCGGCATCTCCATCCAGGACCTCCCCATAGGGATCCACCTCAAAGTTGGTGGCCCCCAGGCAACTGGCAGAAAGGGGGGTCCCGTTCAGATCATAGGAAACCGACAGGCCGAAGCTGCCGCTGTAGACCCCCGCCAGTTCGTGCTGCACCAGCACTCCCCCCACCGCAAAGGCCAGCCGATCCCCGTTGGGCAGCTCGGTGGAAGCGGTGATGACGTGCTCCCCCACTGGAAAGTCCCCCACATTTCCCTCGGCTCCCACGTAGAGCCAGCCCGGATCCTGGTCGGTGACCCATTGGATATCGTCGTGGTCGAGCACATCCCCCTCCGGGCTTATCACCTGAGCCTCCAGGTGAACGTCCTCTCCCAGGGGGATGAAGTCTCCTGAGTGGGGAGAGAGAACCACCAGGTTGGCGCCATCCCACTTGGAAGTGTCGGGAGTGGTGTCGTCATCGGGAGGAGGAGTCGTGTCGTCATCGGCCGGGGGAGTGGTGTCGTCGTCCTGAGAAGATGTGGTGTCGTCATCGGGAGGCGGGGTGGTGTCATCGTCGAGGACGACGGTGTCGTCGTCTCCCTCATCGTTTCCCGAAGAAAGAGAGAGGTCCCCCAGAGAGGGAGCGCAGCCGGCGCCCAGGAAACCCACGAGGGCGAGGCTCAGGAAGGGGCGAGGGAGAATCCAGGTGACGGACATTTCAACCTCAACGGGTCGGAAGGACAGGAGAAGAAGCGGCCGGGGCTGCATCATGCCACACCCGCATTGAAGAACGGATCCCGTCCCCCAGGATCCAGAAAAGTCCATGGGAAACAAGGGAATCCCCATGACCCTCCTCAATGATCTCCCCGGGAAACTCCCCGTCCCCGCGTTGCCTTGGGAGCCTGCCCCTGCCATGATGCGGACCCTTTCTACCTCTGAAGACCCTTCCTGGAGACGCGCGTGGCATCCTCTTCCCAGTCCTCCCCTGCCGATGGGAACCTTTCTTTTGATGAGGCCCTTCAAGGATTGGAGGCCCTGGTGCGCCGACTGGAGTCGGGGGATCTGCCCTTGGAACGCTCCCTCCTGGACTTCGAGGAAGGAGTGAGGTTGTCCCGCCTCTGCGCCGCCCGCCTGGATGAGGCGGAGAGAAAGGTGTCCCTGTTGCTGCAGGAGGGTTCCACCGTCACCGAAGTAGACCATTCCACGGGAGAGGTGGTAGGTACCCGCTCCCTCTCCGACGAGGGAATCGAGGAAGACCTCCCGTGACCCCCGCCGCCCTGGTTCCCTGGCTGGAGGGATTGCGCCTGGAGTCAGACGCCCTCCTGCAGCGATTGTGTCGGGCTGGTGAGGCGCCGGGGCGGTTGGGAGAGGCGGTGGCCTATGCCCTGTCTGGAGGGGGAAAGAGGCTGCGCCCGGTCCTGGTTCTGGCTTCCTTCGATGCCTCCCTGCCCTTTGGAGAGCCTCCCAGAGCCCCTCGGGGAAGGGCCCATCCTCCCGCCTGCGCCGTGGAGTTGATTCACACCTATTCCCTCCTCCACGACGATCTCCCCGCCATGGACGACGATGACTTCCGCAGGGGGCGCCCCTCCACCCATCGGGCCTACGGGGAAGCGGCGGCCATTCTCGCCGGGGATGCGTTGTTGACGGAGGCCTTCCGGGTCCTGTCCGACCCTTCCGGCTACCCGGAAGGGGAATCCGCCTCCCTGAGGGCCACCCTTTGCACCCTGCTGGCGGAAGCGGCGGGGCATCGGGGGATGGTGGGAGGGCAGGGAGTGGACCTGGGCCTGTCCGACAAGGTGGAAGACGAGGCCGGTCTGGACGCCCTGCACCGGGCCAAGACCGGGGCCCTGTTCGTGTTCTCCACCCATTCAGGTGCCCTGGCGGCCGGCGCTCCCCCCTCCTTATGCGACCGCCTGACGGTGTATGGGGATCGACTGGGGCTGGCCTTCCAGATCGCCGATGACCTGCTGGATCTCGTCCAGGACGGCGAATCGGGGGATTCTTCTGGCCCCCCCTCCTATCCTTCTGTCCTGGGAGAGGAGACCTCCCGAAGGAGGGCTCGGGAGCTCGCCGAGGAGGCGATGGAGGCGGTGACGGTGCTTGGGAATGGGGCGGCCCCCCTTCAGGCCCTGGCTCGCTACGCGGTGGAGAGGGATCGCTGAACTTGCCGGGGGACAGGGAGCGCATTGACACCCTCCTGGTCGCCCGGGGACTGGCGGCATCACGGGAACGGGCCCGCTCCCTTCTCCTGGCTGGCAAGGTCCTGGTGGAGGACCGGGTGGTGGACAAGCCCGGCACCCAGGTCCCTTCTGGTGCGGAGATCCGTCTGCGGGGAGAGGACCTGCCCTTCGTGGGAAGAGGGGGCCTCAAACTGGCAGGAGCCCTGGATGATTTCTCCGTAAATCCCAGAGGATGGCGATGCCTGGACGTGGGGGCCTCCACCGGAGGGTTTACCGACTGCCTTCTCCAACGGGGAGCCGCAGGAGTGGTGGCGGTGGACGTGGGGACCAACCAACTGGCCTGGAAGCTGCGTCAGGATCCCAGGGTGGTGTCGTGGGAGCGCACCGACATTCGCTCCTTGACCCCCGCCCAGGTGGGAAATCCGGTGGATCTGACCGTGCTGGACGCCTCCTTCATCTCCTTGCACCTCGTTCTCCCTCCCTCCCTGCCCTTCACCCGACGGGGAGGGAGGATCCTGGCCCTGGCCAAGCCCCAGTTCGAGGTGGGCCGCCAGGGAGTGGGCAAGGGAGGGCGGGTCAAGGACGAGGATCTGCGGCAAGGAGCCTTCGCCCGGGTGCGGGAGCTCGCCCTCTCCTGCGGACTCCTTCTTCTCCAGGAAGCGGACAGCCGCCTGGAGGGAGCCCGCAGCGGAAATCGAGAGCGCTTCTTCCTGTTTGCCGTGCCTGAAGACGGAGACGACGACGGGGAAAAACCGCGAATCTATTGACGAACCTGGAGAAAGTACCTCCTTTATAGGGGGAGGTGCCGGGCTTCAAACGCCCTGCCCCAGGGGTCAGGCTCCTTCCCATTCTGCCCAAGGGGTTTCATGCTTTCTCTTCCCTGCAAGGCCCGTCCCTTCCATGTCGGTTGATTCCCAGGATCGCACCACCCGCGAAAAGGCCCTCCGCCGGAACCTCATCCTGTCCGCCGCTCGCAGCCTCTTTCTGGAGAGGGATTACGAGGCCACCACCATGGATGACATCGCCTCCCGGGCGGAGTTGTCCAAGGCCACCCTCTATCTCTACTTCCGAGGCAAGGAGGACCTGTACATCGCGCTGCTCCACGAGGGTCTCCATGCTCTCAACCAACGCCTGCGAGAAGCGGCCCTGGGCCCCGGCCTGGCCCCCGACCGGTTGAGGGCCTTCGGCCGCGCCTATGCCAGCTTCTATCGGGAGCAGCCGGCCCTGTTTCGCATCGTTTCCCACTTCCATACCTCCCAGGGGCGCTGTTCCGACGAGGTGACCCTACCCTGCGAAGAGAAGATGATCGAAACCGTCCACATGGTGGCCGGCCTCATCGCCTCAGGGCTTCGGGAGGGCTCCATGGTCACTCCTTTGCCGGTGGTGGAGGTGGCCTCCATGTTCTGGGCCTCCCTGTACGGCATGATGCACCTTCTCTCCTACCGGACCTGCCGCGACTGCCTGGGACTGGAACCCGATCTGGACGTGATTACCGCAGTGGAGCACACCTGGGAGGTCCTCCTCCGGGGACTGCTGGCAGATGGTCCTCCCCTTCCTTCCTTCTGACCCTCATTCCCCATCCCTTTCCGGCTGATTTCAGGGCCCTTCCATGAACCCTCCCGCCCCTCTCCTCCCTCCCCATCCGTCTTCCCTGGTGGGGCGAATGCGCGAAATGCGGGCTCTGCTGGCCTGCCTCGCCTCCTCTCGCCACGTCCTCCTGGAGGGGCAGGTCGGGGTGGGCAAGACCGCCCTGGCTCGGGCCGCTGCCGAAGCCCTGGGGCGGGGAGTCCATCGGGTGGATGGGGACGGACGGTACACCGAAGCCCGACTGGTGGGGCACCACGATCCTCCTCGGGTGCTGCGGGAAGGATACGTCCCTGACGCATTTATCGCCGGTCCTCTTGTTGCGGCCATGCAGGAGGGGGCGGTGCTGCTGTTGAACGAGTTGAACCGAATGCCCGAGGGGGTCCAGAACGTGCTGTTGCCGGCCATGGATGAGGGGTGGCTGCACGTCCCCCGCTTCGGGGTGGTGAGGGCCAAGGAGGGGTTTGCGGTGATCGCCACCCAAAACCCTCGGGAGTTTGTGGGGACCGGGCACCTGTCGGAGGCCCTGCTTGATCGCTTCGAGATGGTGAAACTGGACCCTCAAAGCGAGGAGGAGGAGAGGGAGATTGTGGTCTTGGAGGCAAAGCGCGGGGGAGGAGATGCCCGGCTGGTGGCGGAAGCGGTGGCCCTGGTGAGGGCGACCCGCTCTCATCCCCGCATTCGCAGGGGAGCCTCGGTGCGAGCTGCCATCGCGTTGACCGACATCGCCTTTGGCCTTGGGGGAGTGGAGGCCTTGGAGGAGGCGGCGAGGCTGTGTCTGCCCACCCGGCTGGAGTGGGCCGAGGAGGCCAGTCCCGATCTCGATTCCTTCCTGGACGAACTGAAGGCGGTAAAAAAAAACTCCTGAAGCCCACCTTGGACCTCACCCACTCCGCCACCATGGCCTGGCAGGGCCTGGATGACGAGACCGTCCCCTTCGTCGCCTCAGACGATCTCGTCCCTCAGGAATCCCTCCTCCCCGCAGGTTGGGAGGCCGCCCGCCAGTATCACCGCCTCAAGAAGATCCTTGTGGACTCTCGCCACCGGGAGAAGGTCCGCCGGGAGGCGGTGCGGGCCGTCCTCCACCAAGCCCGGGAGTTGCTTCGCCACAGCGCCCGCCCAGGGGTCCATGTCCTCCTTCCCTGGCCCGATGCCCCCCAAGGAGACCTGGAGTTGGAGGCCACCGTGGAAGAAGCGCCCCTTCCCTCCCGGCTTGAACCTCAGGAAGTGCTTGTTTCACAAAGAGAATTTCGCCGGGCTGATCTGGTGCTCATCCTGGACATGAGCCTGTCCATGACCGGGGAGAAGGTCGCCCTTTTGGCCACGGCGGTGGCGGTGCTGGCCCTGCAACTTCCCTCCACCGATCTGTCCCTGGTGGTCTTCGATCATGAAGCCAGAGTGCTGAAGGCCCCCGGCGAGCTCCTCTCCGCCGAGGACATGATCAGCCGGGTGCTGGAGGTGAAGGCCGAGGGATACACCTCCATCGAAGCGGGGATGCGCCGGGGAGCATCGGTTCTTCGCCGAGGGCGACTCCCCCAGAGGATGGGGCTTCTGGTCACCGATGGCGTCTACAACGTGGGCTTCGACCCCACTCCCCTGGCCGGACGCTACCCTCGCCTGCACGTCATCAAGATCGGCGAAGGGGTTCAGGATCGGGGACTGTGCCAGCACCTCGCTGCGGCGGGAAAGGGGCATCTCCATGTCCTGCCCGACTATGAGGGTCTGCCTCATCTGGCCCGACGCCTGGTGGGGGAGCTTTTTCGGTAGAAGCAGGTCGGCTCCAGAGCACCACACGGTGGGAACGCAGCCTGCATCCGAATCGGTCCTGGTGAACGAGTCCGGTGTCGCCCTTGATTTGGGATCAACGTTCAGGGCGGCGGCATCCTGGGTCTGAACGGGGGTGAGACTTTTTCATGAACACGGCCAAGGCTCAGAGACGCCAAGGCGCCAGGGAACCCAATGGTGTCTCCGATTTCCTCTTGGGTGAGTCTCCTTGTTGGGGCTCAGGGACCTCTTGAAAACGGTCGAGGTAGGAGTTCGGGTCCTCCCCTCCTCTCCCTGTGTCCAGGCGGAACTGACACGGTCCCTTCCCCCTTCGTGAGCCTTCGTGGACTTCGTGGTGAAAAAAAGTCTCCTTCCCCTCCCGGCATGTTCTTGGTCAGGATCCGGGGGATCAGGGCGAGATACTCATTCGAGACGGAAAATGGTTATAAGGATCGCCTGATCATGCTCCCCACGACTCCACACCAGCCACTCCAACAGCACCTGAATCGGGTGCAAGAGATTCACCACCGCGACATCGCCACCGGATGGGGACGGGTTGCCATGCCGAGTGCCC
>CAYRTW010000032.1:18114-33972 GCA_964426935.1 uncultured Rickettsiales bacterium | reverse complement strand
CCACCCCTCCCGACGATGACACCTCGGCGGATGACGACTCCTCTGCCGATGACGACACCACGGGGGATGATGACTCCTCTGCCGATGACGACACCACGGGGGATGACGACTCCTCTGCCGACGACGACACCACCCCGGTGGGAATCGATGAGGACGGAGACGGCTCTCCCCAGGGGGACGACTGCGACGACGCCAATCCGGATCGCTTCCCAGGAAATCCTGAGATTCGCAACGCCCTGGACGAGGACTGCGACGGCCTTGCCGATGACGGTCTGATCGCCCGGGGTGATCTGGTGGTGTCCGAGGTGATGTACAACCCCAACCAGGTGGCCGATTCCTACGGGGAATGGGTCGAGGTCTACAACGCCTCGGGATACGACATCGAGCTGGGGGGATGGTCCATGGAGGTGGACGGGGAGGCCTTCACTCCCGATGCGGGGGTTTACACCATCTCGCCGGGGGAATGGCTGGCGCTCGGGCGTTCCACCGACACCGCACTCAATGGCGGGGCGGACCTCGCCCTGGCTTATGGGGCGTTGAGCCTGTCCAACTCCGGTTCCCTCATCCGCATCCTGTTTGGAGGAGATATCATCGACTCCTTCACGTACGGCTCCGATGTGGAAATCGATGCCAACCCCGGAGCGTCCGTTTCCCTGGATCCCACCGGCCTCGATCCTGACCTCAATGACGATCCCGCCTATTGGTGCGAGGCCACCTCTTCCTACGGAGTGGGGGACCTGGGGACGCCGGGGAGTGCCAACGACACCTGCCCTGCGGTTCCCGTGGATAACGATGGGGACGGGGTGACCGATCTCTCGGGGGACTGCGATGACTCGGATCCCGACGTGTATCCAGGGGCAGTGGAACTTTGCAACGGTGGCGACGAGAACTGCGATGGGGTGATCCCCGAGGAGGAGGCCGATCTCGATGTGGACGGGTTCCTTCTGTGCGCCGGAGACTGCGATGACACCCTCTCCCAGGTTTTTCCCGGTGGAGAAGAGGTGCGGGACGCCCTCGACAACGACTGCAACGGTCTCGCCGACGATGGGCTCATTCTCGCGGGGGATCTGATCATCACCGAGATCATGTACGACCCCGCCGGCTCCGACTCCAACAAAGAGTGGATCGAGCTGTGGAACGCCACTGATGTGGACATCGAGCTGTGGGGATGGGTCCTTTCCGATGCCGGGACTCAGGTGGTGGAGCTCTTCTCCGATGAGCCCCTGCGAGTCCCCGCCCAAGGGTTCCTGGTCCTGGGGGCTTCTACCAACACCGAGGTCAACGGCGATGCCCCCGTGGCCTTCTCCTACGGTCCAGGCTATTCCCTGGACAACGATGCCGACGAGGTGATTCTGTCCATGGGAGGAATGGTCATCGATCAGGTGGCCTACGACGAGGGGGCGGGGTTCCCCGGTCCCAACGATGGCTCGATCCAACTCGATGTGGGAATGGATGCCACCGGCAATGACGACGCATCCGCCTGGTGTGCCGCAGTCCTTTCATTTGGAGACGGCCTCTCCTTCGGCAGCCCGGGAGTTTCCAACCACTCCTGCGATGCCCTGCCCATCGACCAGGACGAGGACGGAATCACCGGAGCCGACGGGGACTGCGACGACATGGATCCCACCGTCTATCCCGGGGCGGAGGAGGCCTGCGACGGTAAAGACACCAACTGCGATGGCAGCCTCCCTGAAGATGACGTGGATGGAGATGAGGACGGTTCCTTCGTTTGCGAAGGCGATTGCGACGACGGGGATTCCTCTCGTTTCCCTGGAAACCCGGAGACCTGCGGGGACGGAGTGGATGGAGACTGCGACGGAGCTCCGGACAACGGCTTCGACGTGGACGAGGACGGAGTGACCACCTGCGGGGGAGACTGCGACGACGAAGATCCCGGACGAAACCCGGACGAGGTTGAAGTGCGAGACGGTCTGGACCAGGACTGCGATGGCTTTGCCGATGACGGGCTCATCCTCCCCGGCGACCTGGTCATCACCGAGATCCTCTATGACCCGTCGGCTTCCCCTGACAATTCGGGGGAATGGTTCGAGGTGTGGAATGCCTCCGTCGCCCCCATCGATCTTTACGGATGGGAAGTGGCCAATTCCACCAACACCGTCACCGTGGGAACTCACGTCATGGTAGATGCCGACAGTCACATCCTCCTGGGGCGCAGCGGGGATCCTTCGGTCAACGGTGGCCTCGACATGGACTTCGTATATGGAATCGCCATCAGCCTGTCCAACACCAACGATCAGGTCTCGGCTTCCTTTGAAGGCGTGGTCATTGATGAGGTGGTGTATGGCACCGCCGTGGACCTGCTGGCCGCCTCCGGTCACACCTTGAGCCTGGACCCCGGAGCCTACGACGCCATCCTCAATGACGATCCCGCCTCCTTCTGTGAGGGAGTGGATCTGTTTGGTGCCGGAGATCAGGGCACTCCCGGCGCCCTCAACACCCACTGCCCCATCCCCGACGACGACGGGGATGGCTTTCTGGCGGACGTGGACTGCAACGATGAGGATTCCACTGTGTATCCAGGGGCGGTTGAGGTCTGCAACGGCGTCGATGACGACTGCGACCTGAGCCAGGACGAGGACGAGGATGGCGACGGGACCGACGCCTGCGAGGACTGCAACAACGACAACCCCGACCAGTTCCCCGGCAACAGTGAGCTCCGCAACGGGCTGGATGACAACTGCGATGAGCTGGCCGACGAAGGAGTCCTGGTGCGGGGTGAGTTGATCTTCACCGAGGTCATCCCCAACCCCGCCACCCTGATGGACAGCCAGGCGGAGTGGTTTGAGCTTTACAACGCCTCGGGAGAGGACATCGACCTGTACCACTGGCAGTTCACCGACGCGGTGGGTTCCTCCGCCGTTGTGGAAGAGCATTTCCTTCTGGAGCCCGGGGCCTTTGCCCTCCTCGGCAACAACGCCAACGTGGATGTGAACGGGGGTTTGATCCTGGACGTGGAATACTCGGGGGTGGCCATGGAAAACGGCTCCGAGACCCTGGACGCCAGCCTGGATGGGGAGATCCTGGAGGAGATCGCCTGGGGACCGGGGGTAGGAATCATTCCTGCCGAGGGCTATTCCCTCACCCTCAAGAGCGCGGCCTTCAACCCCGACCTCAACGACGACGCCGCTTCGTGGTGCAACGGCAGCACCGCCTACCATGCCACCAATTACGGCACCCCAGGATTGGAAAACGATTCCTGCCCGTGAGTCTGAAGTCCCTTCCCCGGCTGAAATTGGGCCACGATCCCCGGCTGCGGGCCCGGGTGGTACATGGCCGCCCCCTCTTCTATCGGGAAGGGGAGGATGCCGGCGAGGATCGTCCTCCCCATCTGCGGGCGGCCTCCGGGCTGGCGTGGATGGGGAGCCGGTTGGCGGTGGTCCAGGATGACGCCGCGTTCCTGGCCATGGTGGATCCTCGCACCGCTGAGGTAGAGGTGGTCTCCCTCCCTCGTGGACGGGGAGGGGCCCGCACGTTCGACTCCCCACGGGGGAACAAAGCCCACAAACCCGACTTTGAAAGCTGCCTGCGGGTTCCCCTTCCCCAGGGAGACCTCCTCCTGGGATTCGGTTCCGGTTCCACGCCTGCCCGGGACGGGGTGCTCCTCTGGGACGGAAGGGAGGCCCGGGTGATTCCCCTGCCGTCCTTCTATGCAACTTTGCGAAACTGCTTGGAGTTTTCAGGAAGCGAGCTGAACGTGGAGGGGGCGTTGTGGACCGAGGAGGGGACCTTGATTCTCGTACAGAGGGGAAATGGAGCCCCGTCGCCGGAGCTGGAACCGGTGGATGCCTGGGCAGGATTCCCAGGAAAGGCCTTTCTCGCCCACCTGCGGGCTCCAGAACAGGTGCCTCCCCCTCCCTTCCTGAGCGTCCAGCCCGTGGAGCTGGGGCACTGGGAGGGGGTGCGGGTGACCTTCACCGACGTGTGCGACGGTCCATTCGGCCCCTGGTTTCTGGGGGCGGCGGAGGCCAGTCCCGACACCTTTCAGGACGGGGAGGTGATGGGAGCGATGTTGGGAAGGCTGGGAGAAGAAGGGGGGTGGACGGTGCTGCGAGGGGAGGATGGAGGAGTCTACCGGGGCAAACCCGAGGGGCTCTGCGCCGATCCGATGCGTCCAGGATGGTTCTTTGCCGTGACCGATGCCGACAGCCCCAATGTCCCAGCCCTCCTGCTGGAGATCCTCGTGGAAGGGCTCTGACCTTTCCTGGTCCCCCCATCCCGCAGGGCCTATACTTCCCCCATGCTTGCCCTTCGCCGTCCGAATGTCACCGAGGAAGAATTCGCCTCTTTGCCCGTCACTGTCTACAAGACCGAGCTGGTCGACGGAGAGGTGATCGTGACTCCGTCCCCCGATTACGCCCACCAGAAGCTGAACCTCAAGCTTGCTTCAGCGCTGGAGCGTTGGGCCGAGGTCCAAGAGGAAAGCCTGGGCCCCCTCACCGTCCTGGCCGCCCCCATGGATGTGCGCCTGGGTCCGAATCGCATCGTTCAACCCGATCTGATGGTGCTGTTTCGGGAGATCCCCTTCGGGCACCGGGGTCCAATTCTTCACGTTCCCGAGCTGTGTGTGGAGATCCTGTCGGGGAATCCCGCCTACGACCGCATCACCAAGAGGATGCTGTACGCCGAGGCGGGAGTACGGGAGTTCTGGGTGATCGACCCCCTGGGGCTCCCGGCGGAGAAGTGGATGGGGCCGGGGCTTCGCCTCAAGGAGGACATGGATCCCCTGCTGACGTCGGAACTCCTGCCGGGATTCTCCTTGGATCTCCGGGCCTTGCTGACTCATTACCTGGGGGGAGGAGTCCGTCCCCGCAAAACTCCGAAGCGGGCCTCCTCGGGTCGCAAGTAATCTCGGCACACCCGGCGCACGTCCTCGGCGGTGACCGCTCGGAGGTGGGACAGGGAGGTTTCCGCAAAATCGAGGGGCCGGCCGTTCAAGTGGAAGCCCAACATCTCGTCCCTGCGAGCGGCTCGGCGCTGGTGAGAGAGGAGGTGGCTGCCCAGGAGAAACCTCTTGGCTCTCTCCACCTCTTCTTCGGTCAGTCCACGGTGGTGAAGATGTGCAAACTCCTCTTCCATGGCCCGTCGTGCCCGAGGTTCCTTGCCCGCCTCACAGGCCAGATACCCGTAGAAATATCCCCCGTCGCGATAGCTCACTGCCCCCACCGAAACGGTGTAGGCAAGGGATTGCCGGGTCCTCAGGGACTCGCCAAAGCGTCCGGAAACCCCGGTGACCGCCGCTGCCAGGACCCGAAGGGCAAAACGGTCGGGGTGATCCCTGTGGACGGTGGGGAAGCCCAGGTGAAACGCGGTCTGGCGCCGGTCTCGCTCCACCACCGTCTCGTTGCGGGAAGGCTCTTTCACCAGGGTGAGGGGAGGAAAGAGGAGGGGGATTCCCGGGCGAGGGGGCAGGGCCAGGAGGGAGGAGAACAGGTCTTGAAGGGCCTCGGGATCGGCGTCTCCGCAGGTGGCAACCACCACCCGGGAGGGAGTGACAACGCGGGCAAACCAGGCCCCCAGATCCGAAGAGGTCAGGCGGGCCAGGGAGGCGGGCTCTCCTTCGGTGGGGAGGGTGAGGCGGTGATGGCCGTACAGGGCCTGTCTGAGCAGGCGGGAGGGAAGGGCGGTGGCGGATTGGTCGAGGCGCCCCAGCTCGCCGGCCTGAAGGGTCCTCTCTTTTTCCACCTCGTCGCTGGGAAAGGTGGGCTGGGAGAGGATCTGCTGGAGGACCTGGGCGGCGGCGGGGACCTGGGAAACCGGCAGGGAGAATCCAAAGGAGGCCGATTCCAGGGAGCATCCCGAGTGGATCTCTCCTCCCAGAAACTCGAAATCCCCGGCGATCTCGTCGGCAGACTGATGTTGGGTACCCCGAAGAGCCGTTCGGAACGCCATTTCGGTGATCCCCTCCTGCCCCGCCTCTTCCTCGGCCACTCCCCCTCGAAAACACAGCTTCACCGCCAGCACCGGCAGGCTGGGATCGGGCAGGTGCAGCAGGATTCCTCCTCCCGGCAGGGGCAGGGCTGATGGGCTGCCGGCGGCGGGAGAGGGACGAAGGGGAGGGGCTTGGGGAGGAGGGTCGCGGCGGAAGGCCCGATCCAGCAAGTGGGGAGGGCGAAACAAGGCCTGGGCCCTCTCCTCGGCCTCCCCGGGGGGAGGCGAACCGGAGAGGGGCAGATAGCGGTGAAGGGTGGTGTTTTCGGCGGTGAAGAAGGGGGCCACCTGGGTCTGGGCCTCCTCGGGGGTCACCGCCAGGAGGCGCCGCACCGCTCCATCGGCCTGACGGTAATCCCCCCGGGCCTCCCACCCGGCCAGCATCCCCGCCATGCCCAGCGCCTCTTCCTGGTCGAAGAGCAGCTCGGCCCGCAAGCGGTTGCCCACCCTCTCCCACTCCCGGGGGTCGATGGGGCCGGTCAGGGCGGCATGAACCTCGTCCATGACCGCCTGCTCCGCTTCGGCGATGCGCTCCGGTTCGGACGCCTCCCCTTGGATGACGAAGATCCCCACCTCTTCTTGAGAGTGGTTTCCGCAGGAGTGGAGGGAGGCCAGGCGCCCTGGCCCCAGGGCTCCCCGGGCCAGACGCGACGAGCGCCCGTAGGCCAGGAGGGCGGCAAAACGGCCGAAGGCGGGTTCCCGGAAGTCCTGGGAAGGGGGGGTCTTCCAACCCAAAGTGAACAGGGCCCGGCCGATGTCTCCCCGGCGTTCCTGGTAGCGAAACCCGGGTAGGGAGGGCTCCTCCGGCCCCGACTCCTTCCGAAGAACTCCCCTGGGCATGTGGGCGAAGGCGGCGGCGACCCGATCCACTCCTTCCGAGGGATCGATGGGGCCGGCGATGGACAGGATGATGTTTTCGGGCCGGTAGAGGGACTCGTAGAAGGCCAGCATCTGACCCCGGTGGATGTTCCTGAGCACCGTGTCGTCTCCGATCCTCCACCTTCGGATGCGGTGCTGGGTGAAGGCCAGGGCCAGCATCTCCTCGTAGGCCAGGGCGGGGGCGTTGTCTCTTTTACGGTGGCTCTCCTCGATGACCACTTCGGCTTCCCGCTTCAGGGTCTCCTCCATGAACAGGGGCTCGGTGAAGGCGTCCGCCATGAGGGGTAGGGCGTCTCTCCAGGCGGTTTCTGGCACCACCATGTAGTACCGGGTGTGATCGTAAATGGTGCCGGCGTTGGTGACTCCTCCCCACCCCTGCACGGCGCGCCCCAGATCCGTCTCCCCCGGCCAGTTCCGGCTCCCCTTGAACCACATGTGTTCGGTGAGGTGGGCGAGGCCAGCCACGTCGTTGGATTCATGGAAGTATCCCGCCTGCACCCGGGCAAACAGAGCCACCGCCCGAGTCTCCGCCATGGGCTTCACCAGCACGGTCAGCCCATTGTCCAGGACGGCGCGGGTGACGTTTCCGGTGAACAGATCGGGCCGCAAATCCATGGGTTCTCTCGCTTCAGGAGCGGGGGGAAGGAAGCGCCAGAGTAGGGGCTGTCCCCGCAGGGAGCAACGTTTTCACCCCCATCGCTTGCGAAAGGCGAGGCGCAGCAGGAGGCCCTTGCCAACGGTGGTCAGGGCGATGGCAAGCCAGATTCCCATCACGCCAAGACCGGCATGGAGGGCCAATCCCCAGGCCAGGGGAATGCGCAGGAGGGTCAGAGGAAGGGTGATCTTGAGGGCGGTAGCGGTGTCGGCCGCGCCGGCGAAAGCCCCTTCGTAGACGATCTCCAAGGCCATGAACACCGCCGCCCCTCCGGCGCACAGCAGATAGAGGCCGCCGGCTCGCACGGTGGCAGGATCGCTGGAGAACGCCCCCATCAGCACCTCGGGAACGGAGACGAAGGCCAGTGCGAAGGGGACCATGGCCAGTGTGGAAAGGAAGGCGGCTCGATGGGCGGCTCGGGAAGCCTGTCCCTGCTCCCCTCTCCCCAGGTTCTGCCCCACCAGGGTGGCGGCTCCCGCTCCGAAGCCGATGCACACCTGAAAGGCCAGGCTCTCCAGCCGATGCCCCAGCCCCAGCCCGGCCACGGCCTCGGGGCCGAAGCGGGTGATCACTCCTCCCAGCGCCACATAGACCAGGCAGAACCCGGTGCCCGACACGGATTGGGGGAAGCCGATGGAAAAGATTCGCCGCAGCAGGGAGGGATCGGGCCGCACCGGAAAGGGTCCAAGCCCCCTTCTCCCCAGGGCTCGCAGGGAGAAGAACAGAGCCACTCCATGGGAGGAGACGGTGGCCCACCCCGCTCCTGCCAACCCCAAGGCGGGCAGGGGGCCGGCGCCGAACATCAGCAGGGGATCGAGAACGGCGTTCAAGGCCAGGGCCAGGGCGGAGATGAGCAGGGGAGTTCGGGTGTCCCCCAGGCCCCGAAAGGAGGCGTCGGTGACGGCGTGGGCCATCAGAAAGAAGGCCCCCAGAAGCAGGGCTCCCAGGAAGGGAACCCCTTGAGCCAAGGCGGCGTCGAAATCGGGCCCATCGAATCCAAATGCCTGAAAATAAAGAGAAATCAATGGCTGCGAGAACAAGGCCAGGGCCAGGGAGAGGAGCATCGCCACCCACAGCCCCGAGGCGGTGAGCCTGCCGGCGGCGTGGCGTTTTCCCCCTCCCTCGGAAAACGCCACCAGGGCGTGGGTTCCTACCGCCGGCAGCTCCGAAAGGGTCCCCAGAATCCACAAGGCGAAGGCGGCTCCTCCCAGGGCGGAAAGGGCCGAGGGAGCCGACTCCCCCATGCGTCCCGCCCAGAACGATCCCAGGAGGAAGCAGGCCGAGCGGAGCTGCCCCAGGGCGATGACTGGCCAGGCGACCTGCCACACCGCCCGAGTGGGGGACAGACGCAGAAGAGAAGGGGGAGGAGAGATCATGAGAAGGACGGGGAAGAGGGAGCCTCATCCGAGGTCCGAGGGGGGCCAGGTCAGACCACCTCCATCCCCTTCCCCGCATAGAGTCCGTCAATGACACCTTGATTCTTCTTGATGACCACCCCGCGTCTCACCTTCAGGGTGGGGGTGAGCTGATCGGATTCAACGGTCATCTCCTCCTTGAGGAAGTCCCAACGTCTCACCATTTCCGGGCGGGAGAGGGGGGCGTTGGCGGCGCTGATCTCCAGGTTCAACAGGTTCATGACCGCTTCCTGGCGGAACAGGGCCTCTCCTTCACCGGCCAGCCCCTTCTCCTTGGCAAATCGGGTCACCGCCTCCACGTCGGGAAGGATGAGGGCGGTGATGTAGGAGCGCTGATCCCCCACCACCACCGCTTGAGCGATGTAGCGACTGCGGGTCAGCAGGTCTTCCACGTAGGCGGGAGCCACGTTCTTGCCCCCCGAGGTGACGATGATCTCCTTCTTGCGCCCGGTGATCCGCAGGTAGCCCCCCTCCACGAACTCCCCCAGATCCCCGGTGCGGAAAAAGCCCTCGGGGGTGAAGGCATCCCGGGTGGCCTCCTCGCTGCCGAAGTACCCCTTGAACACCCCCGGCCCCTTCACCAGGATTTCCCCATCGGGGGCCAGGGTGATCTCGGTGCCGGGGATGGCCTTGCCCACGGTGCCAAAGCGATAGTCGTTGGGAGTGTTGGTGGCCACCGGGGCCGAGGTCTCCGACAGGCCGTACCCCTCGATGACCAGGATGCCCAGGGCATGGAAGAACTCGGAAATGGCTGGTGAAAGGGGAGCGCCGCCACTCACCACGATGGAGAGCTGTCCTCCCAACTTCTCCTTGAGCTTGGAGAAGACCAGCTTCTCGGCTATGCGGTTCTGGAGCATCAACCAGGGGGGGAGGAAGCGCTTCTGCTGCTTGCGCTGACTCACCTGCTTGCCGACATGCATGGCCAGCTTGAAGGCGGTGCGCTTCTGGTCGGAGAGTTTCTCCACCTCGTCCTGAATCCGGTCGTGAATCTTCTCCAGAATCCGGGGGACCGCCGCCAGCTTGGTGGGGCGAACCTCGGCGAGAAGACCAGCCAACCCTTTAATATCATTGCTATAATAACCGTAAACGCCGTGCCATTCCCCCAAGTAGACCGCATATCTCTGGAGGATGTGGGCCAGGGGCAGGTAGCACAGAGAGCGAGTGCCCGACTCAAAGGGAATCAGGGTGCCCACCGTGTCCACCACGTACCAAAGGTTGCCGTGGGTGAGCATCACCGCTTTAGGGTCTCCGGTGGTTCCCGAGGTATACACCAGGGTGGCCAGATCCTCGGGTTCCACCGCCAGGGCCTTGTTCTGCCAATACTGCTGGTCCCTCAGGTGGACCTTGTCTCCCCTCTTTCGCATCTTCATGAAGTCTCCCAGGGGGAGGCGCTCGGTGGGCTTCACTTCATCGAAGGCGTAGACCCTTTCCAGGGAGGTCAGCCGGTCGGCCACCGACGCCACTTTGTCCAGAAGGGCCTGGTTCTCCACGAACAGCACCCTGGCCCCGCTGTGGTTGAGGATGAAGGCGACCTGCTCCGAGCTCAGGGAGTCATACAGGCCCACCGTCACCGCTCCGATGGACAGGATCCCGTGGTCAGCGGCACTCCAGTCCGGGCGCACCGACGACAGGATGGCCACCCGATCTCCCTTCTTGATGCCGTCTTCTTTTTCCAGGCCCAGCCCGATCTCTCGGGCCACAGCGACGGCCTGGGCCCAGAACACCTGTACCCAGCGTCCCCCTTGGGGGCGATAGAGGTAGGCGATGTCCCGATTGTTGAAGGTGCCGCGGGTGACGAAGATTCCGTTGATGGTGGGCTTCTTGATCTGCACGGGGGGCTCGCTGAGAGAGGGGGGAGGTCTGCCGGAAGGGGGTGAGGATTCAGGGGGCCAGGGTACGGGCGCTTCCACAAAGGGGCAAGAGCTCGGAACCTCGGGGGGCTTCCCTGACCCTTCCTCGCCCTCTATACTCCCTCGCCCCGGCAACGCTGGGTTTCCTCTTACCGTGTACCTCAAGGGAGCAGTGATGAAGAGCGCCAAAATCGTGATCGCGATGATGGATCAGGGGTTCCTGAAGCCCGACCTGGACAACCCGGTGGACTACACCTTGTTCTCGGCCCGAGCGATTCAGCAGCTCAATGAGGCCCTGAAGGGGTCCAAGGACGCCGAGGACATCGCCGAGGTGGTGGCCAGCATGTTCGACAACGGTTTCTGCAACCGGGACGACCAGCCCGATCCCGCCGAGTGGATCAGCTACGCGGTGCAGGCGGTGAAGGCGGTTCGTGACGGAGCCGGGGAGTAGCCTTCCCATGATCCGAGCCCCCCTCCTGCGGGTGTGGCAGCGAATCGACGAGGCGGTCCAGGCGGGGAGGCTGCCGGTGGTGGTGTTCGACATCGACTCCACCCTGTACGACACCGGGCCTCGAAACATGAGGATCCTGGAGGACTTCGCTGAGTCTCAGCGGGAAGGTCACCCCGATCTCGACGCCTGGGTGGCCCGGGCACGCCTCACCCCCGTGGGGTGGAACGTCATGGAGGCGTTGAGGAGGGCGGGGTGCGAGGACGAGTCCCTGCTGAACGCGCTGCGGGGATTCTGGAACCATCGCTTCTTCACCGACACCTTTGTGGTGTTCGACGAACCGGTGCCCGGGGCTCCCGCCTTCGCTCGGGGGTGCCACAGCCGAGGAGCCTTTCTCTACTACCTGACGGGGAGGCATGTGGGAGGCATGGAGTTGGGCACGGTGCAGGCTCTGGTGCGGGATGGATTCCCCTTTGGCTGCGGTCGAACCCTCCTTCATCTGAAGCCCGATTTTCACACCCCCGACGCGGTCTTCAAGGATGAGGCGATGCGGGATATCCGGGCCCTCCGGGGGGAAGTGGTGGCCACCTTCGAGAACGAGCCGGGGAACGCCAACCTGTTCCAGGCCTCCTTCCCCGAGGCGGAGGGAGTGCTCCTCCTCACCACCCACGCTCCCCATCCGCCTCCCCTTCAGGCGGGGATCCATCGCATTCCCGATTTTCGGTGAGGGGGAGACCCGGCCTCCTCAGTGAGACTCTCTCCTCTCTTCTTCCCACCCCAACGCCAGCACTCCTGAGTAGAGATGGACCCGGCTCCCTCCCAGAAGGGGGCCCATCTCGTATCCTCCGAAGATTCCCGCCAGGGGAACCCCGGGCAGATAGGCGGAGAGGATGGAGGTGTCCATGTCGGGCACGTCGTAAAGACCGATTCCCCGGGCGGTGCAGTTCATGTAGACCCCGAAGGCGGGCTGCTGGCCCCGCAGCCGGGTGGTCATTTCCAACAGCATCCCGTTCAGATCGGTGCGAGCGTGGGTGCCATCCCGAAGAGTGAACAGAAGGCGTTGACCGGCGATGACCCGGTCTCCGATAGAGAAGGAGCGGGTGGACGCCTCCACCCCGATCAGGTTGCGGGACAGGTATTCCCCCCGGGCGGGACGGGTCCCCGAGCCCGGGCACAGGCCCACGAACAGGCGCCCTCCCGCCTGGGGCAGGTCGTCTCCAAAGGCTTTGCGGGCCACCTCCGCCAGGACATCCAAGGCGGGCCTTCCCTCCAGCTCCTCCACCGTGTTTTCGTGCCCCCGGGTGATGAGGAAGGCGGGGGACAGGGGGTGGCATCCCTGGGAGATGCCGGTGTCCACCTTCAGGTTTCCCCCCAGCACCACAGCAGAGAGGGAGAGGGAGCCCAGGTCGGAGCCGGCAAACTGAAGGGCTCGGCCCAGGGTGCCATCGTCCACCGACGCCCCTCCCACCAGCACCAGATGGGGATTCTCCTCCTCCGCCCCCGCCAGGAGGGAGTGGGGGGGGGTGGTGTGACCGTCGGGAAAAAGAAGGGCCAGATCCCCCCGAGAGCTCCCCTCCGCCAGGGCTCGTCCCACTTCGGTGGCATCCCCTTGCAGATGACGATGAAAGAAGGGCCTCGCGGTCAGCCCGTCTCCTCCCAGGAGGAGCACCGCCACTCCTGGCCCCTTCTCCACCTCCCCGGCCTCGGTCAGAACCCCCGGTGCTGTACATCCCACCACTGCTGCCGCCCCGGTCAATTCCGCCACCCGGTCCCGGATCTCAGCGTAGCGATCCTGATAGTGGGAGGTAGCGAACAGCAGGGCCACCTTTCCCCCTTCGGGCACCTTGGCCCGGGCGGCGGCCCCCGCCTCCTCGGCAGCGGCGACGGCGTGATGGCGGGTGGACAAGCCCGATCCTGACGAAATCATGGAAGGGCGCTCCTGGGGGGAGATTCAGCATACCACGGGCCCCGTTTCACCTCGTCATCGCCCAAGGGAAGGGGTATCCTGCCCGCCCTCTCCTGGCCCCCTGTTTCCAGGGAAAATCGGCTGGGTGGGGCAACAAGGGAGTGGAGATGAGCGACTGGAAATGCAGCAAGTGTGGAGCTTCGGCGGGGGCCCCCTGCGAGACCTCGGCGGAGGCCGCCGTTCTTATGGAGGCTCCTCCCTACAACAACGATTACGGGCGAAAGATTCAGGCCCAGACGTGTTTTGCCACCTGGGAGGCGTGGAAGAAACACGAGATCATGGTCATCAATGAGTACCGGTTGAACTTGATCGAAAGGGAGGACCGGGCCAAGCTCCGGGAGGCCATGCACCAGTTCCTGTCCCTCTCCGTCTGACCCTCAGATCCTGTCCCCTCCTGGGGCTCAGCTCATCAGGGTCAGCTCCGAGGCGGTCAGGCCGGTCACCACCCCCGGGGCTCCCTTGGGATCGCGGCAGGCCACCTCGTAGACCAGCCCTCCCTCTCCCCGCCGCACCCGCTGGATCCGTCCTCGCGCCCTCTCGGGCGCCAACTCCCCGCCGTTCACCGTCACCTTGGGGCGGGTGATTCGCACGAACTGTCCCAGCTTCAGGGGGGAATCCTTCTCATCCTCCTCGGGCTGGGCGATGGCTCCTCCCGCTGCTGACCACGACGAGATCCCTCCCTTCAGGGAGCGGACCCGAGTGAACCCCTTTTCGGTGAGAAAGGCGGCGGCGTCGTAGGAACGCGCTCCGGCGGCGCAGTAGGCCACGATGTCCCGATCTCGACTCAGCTCGGCATGGCGGGTGGTGAGCTGGTCGTCGCAGTAGAACTCGGCGCCGGCGATGAACCCGGAGCGAATCTCGTCCAGGCTGCGGACATCGACAAGGAGGGGGGCCTCTCCGGTGGCGACTTTGGCCAGCACGTCTTTGGCGGTCACCTCCAGATCGGGGGCCTCCTCCCGGCCGTGCTCATGCCCGTGGTCGTGCCCATGGTCGTGTCCATGATCGTGGGAATGCCCTCCCCCTCCACGCCTCACCGGGGGCTCGTCGTCCTCTTCCCTGCCGGTGGGGGGCGGAGGCGAGGCGGTGGCCTTGGTGCAGGCGGGATCCTTGCGACCCAAGGCGGTGCGGACCGCTTTCTTGGCCAGGCGCAGGGGAAACAGGGCAATTCGACCGAGCATGAGGAGACTCCAGGCGGCAGCGGGGCCCCGAACATGCCCACCCTACCGAGGACTGTCAACGAGGTTGTCGTCGCCGGGGCCGGAAGGAAAAGGAAGGGGGGCAGCCAACGGCGAACGGGGGGTCAATGGCAGATGGGGAGGGCCTGGACCGCCGCCCGGATGTCTCCGCGCTGGTGCAGGGTGGCACCCTGGTCATCTCGCATCACCGACCAGTATCTCGCCAGCCCCTTGGAGGTGCTTCCGCTGTGTCCTTGGGCGATCACCCCGTCCTTCTTGACCAGCCGGGCCATCTTGGGGACGGCACAGGCGATGTTGACCAGGGGGTCCTCCAGGGTCCTGTTCCCCCTGTCCATGGTGCACCACGTCATCTTGTCCTCGTAGGACAACTGGAACAGGCCGATGGAGTCCACTCCCAGCGGAGGCGGCTCGTGAAACACCGAGTGGGGGTTGAAGGCCGACTCATGAAACGCCACCCGTACCGCCAGGGTGGCCAGGGCAAGGGCCTTCCCGTCTGCGTCCAAGGAGGCGTATTTCGGGCAGTACAGGGTCAGGTCTGAGGCGGTGTCGAAGGATGCCAGGTTTTCCTTCATCAGGGAGAGGAGGCGCTCACTCCATTCTGCCCGGTCGGGGTGGCCCGCCTCCCAAGCGAGGGGTGGGCGAGGGGGCGGAGGAGCGGGGGGGATTTCCGGCGGCTGGGGCGGCAGGCTCTCCGTGTCCTCGACCACAGGCGGCGGCTCGGTTTCGGAGGAGGAGGACGGTCCCCGTCCTTCCGAAGGGGGAGGAGGATTTCCGCCAGGGGATGCCGAACAAGCGGTCAGCAGGACGAGCAATAGAGAAAAACGAGTCATGGCACCTCCGAAAACCTTCCAGGAGAAGGTTCAGCCTCCTACCCTTGTATCCAGAATCAAGAGCGGTTGTAACCCGGGCCCCATCTTGCCCGTAGGAAACGCGCCAGTGCGCCCTACCATGGGCTCAGCCATCCCGGCCCATTGCCAATTTCCTGAGGAGACCTCCACATGCCCTCCCTTTCTCCCTACACCGCCCTCCTGGTTGTTGCTTCCCTGGCCTTTGCGCAAGGCTGTGTCGTTCGTTTTGAGGACGACGACGACGACGACTGGAACCTTCACGAGAACGGATCCCCGGAAGTCGATGACGCCTGGGCGGAGTGCAACCAGGACTTGACGGTGTTCAGCTTGTGGGCAGAGGTCAGCGACCCGGATGGGGCCTCCGACGTGGCCCACGTCACCGCCGATGCCTGGGAGGTCTATCCCGACAAGTCCGAGGACTACGTAGGCCAGGTGGATCTCTTCGACCAAGGAGAGGGCTATTTCGACGCCGAGGTGGACAGCGACTACGAGTGGCTCAACTGCGACTTTCAGTACACCTACTGCTTCGACTTCGTGGCCTATGACTACCAAGGGGCTACCAGCGAACCCTACGTGGTCTGCAACTGAACTTTCTGGACCTGCTGCGCCTCGGATCCCGTTGTCGGGGGGCCTCCCGAACGTCCTCACAACC
>CAYRTW010000032.1:6863-18014 GCA_964426935.1 uncultured Rickettsiales bacterium | reverse complement strand
TCCCGAACGTCCTCACAACCGCTGCGGTTGCTGCGGCTTTTGGGCCCCTCCCCTCCTAGGGCTCCTTCGGCTCGTGACGGTCCCACCTGCTGCGCCTCGGATCCCGTTGTCGGGGGGCCTCCCGAACGTCCTCACAACCGCTGCGGTTGCTGCGGCTTTTGGGCCCCTCCCCTCATCCTGAGAGATCATTCCCCTTGATGGACAGCATCTCCCGAGGCTGATTCTGGAACCAGTCGGGCACTCCACCCGCCTTCAGGCGGTGCCTCCTCATCAGCCACACCACCAGGAAGAACGCCTGCTGCCAGAACGAGGTCCGCAGCCCTGGCTTCACTTCTCCGGCCAGGACCGCCGTCACCACCCTCTGGATGGCGGAATCCCCCGGAGGGGGACGCATGAACACGTAGCGAAAGGAGGGCTCGTACCAGCCGTGGATGAACCGGGTGAACACCGACAGCCCGGCCCTGGACGTCTTCACAAAACCCCGGAAGTCCTGGGGCTGGGGCAGGCGACCTCTCTCCAGGGCGGCATGAATGACGTCGGCGGCCCGGGCTCCCGACGCCATGGCCAGGTAGACCCCCGAAGAGAAGATGGGGTCCAGGAAGGCTGCCGCGTCCCCCACCATCACCCAGCCGGGTCCCGCGTATTGCCGACAGCGGTAGGAGAAATTGGCGATGGAGTGGACTTCCACGGTGCGGCGCGCTCCTTCAAGGCGTCTCCACAGAAGAGGCACCGAGCGCAACATCCCCTCATAGAGATCGTCCAGGCTTCTCTCTCCTCGGGCCCGGAAGACCTCGGAGTCCATCACCACTCCGATGCTGGTGCGTTCCCCCTTGAAGGGGATGAACCAGATCCATCCCCTGGCGTCGGGGCACGACGAGATGAGGATGTTCCCCTCGTCACTGCCCCCCTCCCTCTCCGCCCCATCCCAATGGGCGAACAGGGCCACCTTGCGGTGAGCAGGGTCGGGGATCTTCAGGCTTAAGGCCGAGCCCAGGAAGGTCTGCTGTCCCGAGGCGTCCACCACCATGCGGGCCCGGAACTCGGTGTCCTCAGAAGCCCCCTCCTCTTGGGCCCTCACCCCCACCAGGCGCCCCTTCTCCCAGATTGCCTCCTTGACTCTCACCCCCTCCCGGACCTCCGCCCCCAAGCGGACGGCGTTCCGCAGCAGCAGGTCATCAAAATCGGAGCGGGGAACCTGAAAGGCGTAGGTGTATTCGGGGTGGACCCCCTGGCGGAAGTAATAGCGGTTGGTGGCTCCATCTTCGGCAGACACAAACACAGCCCCCTCCTTCCGAATGTATCTCCTGGTCATTTCCTCAACGATACCCAGCCGTTGCCACACCTCCATGTTGTAGGGAAGCAGGGACTCACCGACATGAAATCGGGGGAAATGCTCCTTTTCCAGGAGGAGCACCCGGTGCCCCTGCTGGGCCAGAAGGGCGGCGGTGGTGGAACCTCCCGGCCCTCCGCCAATGACGATGGCATCGTACACAGCGCTCAACCTCACTCGGTCGCGGAGGCGTCCGAGGGGGGGTATTCTACTCTTTGGGGGGAACCTTAGTCGTTGCCGGGTCCCGCATTGACCAGGAACCCTCGCCGTCCTTATATTTCGCCCTTTCCCGGCGCCGGATCCCCCGGCCCTTCATCCCCCCACGAGGATTCATGGATTTTACCGGCAAGGTCGCCCTCATTACCGGGGGAACCCGGGGCATCGGCCTCGCCGTAGCGGAGATGCTGGCGACTTCGGGGTGCCAGCTCCTTCTCAACTACAAGAAGGATGGGGACAACGCCCAGGAAACCGCCTCCCGCCTCGCTTCCACCCATGGAGTTCGGGTGGAGACGGTGAAGGCCGACATGCGCTCCCCCGACGAGATCAAGGCCATGTTCCGGGGAATCCGGGAGGGTTGGGGAAGGCTCGACTACCTGATTCCCAACGCCGCCTTTGGCACCATGGGACGCATCGAGCGCATGGGGCTGATGAGCTGGGATGCCACCTACGAGATCAACGTGCGCTCGGTGATGCTGTGCGCCAAGGAAGCCGCCCCCCTGCTGCGGGAGAGCCGGGGGGCCATCTGCGCGGTGTCCTCCATCGGGTCCTCGGTGGCCTTCCAGGAATACGCGGCGGTGGGGTCCTCCAAGGCTGCCCTGGAAAGCCTGGTGCGCTACCTGGCCAACGAGCTGACCCCCCACGGGGTGGCGGTGAACGCGGTGGCGGCAGGTCCGGTGGACACCCGAGTCATCAACTGGTTCCGCAACCCCGAAGCGGTACATCGCTTTGCCCGACTCCACTCCCCCATGGGGCGCATCGGCACCGCCGAGGATATCGGCAAGGTGGTGGTGTTTCTTCTCTCTGACGAATCCCGCTGGATTGTGGGGCAGACCCTCATCGCCGATGGAGGAGTGACCCTGGGGGTCAACTTTGAGGACTGGCTTTCCAAGACCGGTAACGATCCCTCCCACCCCGCCGATGAATAGTTCTGTGATTTCAAGGAGTTCCATGTCAACCTCCCTTTTTCTGACCGGTGCCACCGGGTTTCTCGGCCGAGAGCTGCTCAAGCGCACCCTGGAGAGGGATGCCACCGCCACCGTCCATTGCCTGGTGCGGGCTCAGGATGAGGCCCAGGCGGGACGGCGCCTTTCCGCCTTGTTGAACGAGGTGTGGGGGGATCGGGCTGCCGACTTTGCCCCCCGGGCCAAGGCTGTGTTTGGAGACGCCTCAGAACCCCGGTTCGGCCTGTCCGAGGGAGCCTGGGACGGGCTTTCCGGCGAGATCTCCCACATCCTCCACGGCGCGGCCTCGGTGCGATTTGATCTCCCTTTGGACGAGGCACGCAAGAACAACGTCACCGGCTCCCTGAGCGTCCTGGAACTGGCTGATTCCACGAAAGCGCGTCAAGGACGGGCTCCTCGGGTAGACTATATCGGCACCAGCTATGTCGCTGGCGACCGTCTGGGCAGGGTGCTGGAGACTGAACTGTCGATGGGCCAGGGATTCCGCAACACCTACGAGCAGACCAAGTGGGAGAGCGAGGGGCACATGCGAGAGAGGTGGGGGGATCTGCCCATCGCCGTCCACCGTCCCTCCATCATCGTGGGAGACTCCCAGACCGGTCAGACCTCCTCGTTCAACGTGGTCTATTGGCCCATCCGCATCTATGCCAAGGGGTGGTGGGATCTCCTCATTGGCAATCCCTCCGCCCCCATCGACGTGGTGCCGGTGAACTGGGTGGCTGACGCCATCCTCCACCTCCAGAAGTCGGACTCCACCTTGGGGAAGTGCTTCCACCTCGCCGCAGGTCCCGATCATTGCGTGACCGTGGGCACCATGGCGGAGCTGGCCTCTCAGTACTTCAAGAAGCCCCCTCCCCGGGTGGTGTCCCCAGAAACGTTCTGGAGCGAGCTTCAGCCAGAGATGGCCAAAAAGCTGAGGGGGGCGATGAAGCAGTTGGTGGAGACCGGGGTTCAGTACATGCCCTACTTCGCCCAAAACCCCATCTTTGACGTAACCTTCAGCCAGGCAGCGCTTCTGGATGCCGGGCTGGAAGTGCCCGACGTTCATCGGTACTTCGCCCAGCTCTTCGATTATTGCGTCAAGACCGATTGGGGACGGCGGCCCCTCCCGCCTGGGTAGAAGGGGGGGCGATTCTCGTCGCCCCTCGCCCCTTCCCCCTCCCCAGTCCCCTCTACAAGGGCACCACCGCCCCGCTCGGCCACTCCACCGTGGCCACGTACCAGTAATCGTTCTCTCCCCCGGTCATGTTGTCGGTAAAGGATCCCACCAGGGAGCCGGAGACATAGATGTTGACGGTGGTGGGGTTGGAGCTGTTGTAGACGCTTCCGGGGTAGTCGTTGACGATGACGGTGTACACCCCGTCGGCAGGGGCGCCAATGTTGATGTTCTCCGGACCGGTGCCAGGGATGTCATCCAGATCCAAGGAGGGATCATCGGCGGAGCTCCCCGAGGAACCCCAGTTGGGGCCGCCGCCGGTGCAGTTGGCGTAGTAGCAGTCTCCATTGGTTCCCACCGAACCTCCGGGCTTGAGGAGGTGAAGGTCCATGTCGTCGCCGGAGTGACTCCAGAACATCTCGATCCACAGGTCCTCGGTGGGGGTGACGGTGGCGGTGGCGTAACAAGGGCTGGACACCTGGCCGAGTTCGTTGGTCACCACCAGCCGGCCGGTGTATTCCCCGGCGAGATCGGTGACGGTGGTGCGGTTGGCGCCGGAGCCGGTGAGGCTGGCGGAGCTGCCCGAGGGGAAGGTCTCCACCGTCCAGGTGTAGGCAGTGATGCTGAGCCCATCGGGATCGTAGGAGTCGTCGCCATACCAGTGAAGGGTCTCAAAGGCCGCGGCCTCGGTGGGATCGACGGAGCACACCGCCACCGGCCCCGGGCCGATCTCCGCCTCGCTGACCTCCACCTCGGCGATGCAGGGCTCTGAAGTGAGTCCCACGTCGTTGGTCACCACCAACTGGGCGCTGTACCACCCCGGCTCATCGGTGTCGGTGGTGCGGTTGGCGCCGGAACCGGAGAGACCGGCAGAGGAGGCGGCGGGAAAGTCGAGGATGGTCCACGTCCAGGCGGTGACCACGTTGCCGGACGGATCGAAGCTGTCCTCTCCGTACCAGGTGAGGGTGTCGTACTGCTCCGGCGAAGCGGGGGACACCGAGCACACCGCCACCGGGGGCTTGTAGGCGTCCTCCATCCCTTCTCCTGCCAGGGGGATCTGAAGCTCGGGTTCGTCGGGATCGTTGCTGTACACCCACAAGGAGGCATCGTTGGCCCCCATGGCGGTGGGGGCGAAGCGCACGATGACCCGGGCAGGGTCGCTGCCAACGTCCAGGCTCATCCCCGAGGTCAGGCCCCCGTCGTCGTCCAGGGTGAAGGCCGGATCCCCCACCAGCTCCATGGAGCTGATCTCCAACGGGGCAAAGCCGCCGTTGCCGATGTCGAAGACCTGGGTGGACCAGGTACCCACGTAGTAGATGCCGAAGTCGGCGGCGGGAGGGTCGGCGTAGATGTCGGGGGAGACCTCGGGGATGAGGGGAGAGGCCGTGATGGGAACCTCAACCGGCTCCTCGGTGGCGGAGTTGGTCACCAGGAACACGTCCTCGACGGTGTCTCCCTCCCCCATGGGGCTGTAGGAGATGTGAACGAGGATTTCCGCATCCGCCGCCAGATAGGCGGGGGCTCCGTCGACGATGAGGGAGGCGTCCCCATCCCGCAGAGAGAGCTGGGTTACGTCGATGGCGGCCTGGCCGGCGTTGATGATCCGCACGTCCCGGGTCTCCAGGGTGCCCACCGTCACCGCCCCGAAGTCGATGTGATCCGGATCCACCACGATCTTGGCCTCCAGGGAGTAGATCTCGGCGTCGGAGCACCCAGCGGCAACGGCGGCGATGGCCAGGAGGGTGAAGCAGAAGCGGGCCGTCGGGAACGAGAGCATGGCAGCATCCGGGTCCACCCCGACCGAGGCGCACCAAAGCCCCAGGTCCAAAGGCGGACATGAACGGATCTATCACGACTGGGACGGGGTGGGGAGGAAAAGAGAGGGAGGACCGAAAAGCAAGGCGGGGAGGGGCTCAGGGGGCGGTGGCGATAAGGGAGGCGTGTCCCCCCTCGGGGCTCATGGCGTTGATCCAGGCGGTGCGGACGGTGATCTCCCGGGAGTCCTCATGAAGGGGGAGAACGAAGCCAGGGATGGGGCGGCGGGTGGTGCGGGCCCCGGGCACCCTGCCTTCCTGCATGGCCAGAAGGGCGGTGGCCAGGGACAAGGGGCCATTGGCGGCTTCGGCAAAGCCCATGGCCGGGGAAACGGTGGTCCAGGACACTTCGTGAGCGGAGGGCCCCAGAACCGAGGTCAAGGCTTGGGATTCCACCCGGTCCAGATCGGGGCGAGAGAGGCCGGTGGGAATGACCAGGTCCACCTCCTCCGGCCTCACCCCTGCCTCGGCAAGAGCCTCCCGGGCACCGGCCACGGCCGCTTCCGGTCCAGGGACTCCATGGCGGGTCAAGGGTGGAGAGAAGCGGTCGGAAAACCCACAAATCTCCCCGTAGATCCGGGCCCCTCGCTGGAGAGCCCTCTCCCTCTCTTCCAGCACGAAATAGCCCCCCCCTTCTCCAGGGACCTGGCCGGTGGCTCCCTCATCGAAGGGGCGGGACGCTTCTGCGGGAGCTGCGTCGGGGCTGGACAGGAGGCCCCGGTGCCCCTTGACCATCAGCAGGTGCTCGTGAACCGACGCCCCCACTCCTCCGCTCACCATCACATCGGCCACGCCGTCCTGGATGACCCGCACGGCCCGACCGATCGCTTGAATCCCCGCAGCGGCGTGCCCCAAGAAGGTGTTGCAGGGCCCCCGGCACCCCGCCTGGATCCCCCCGTGGGCGGTGGGCATGTTGTTCATCAGCTTGAGGTAATCAAAGCCGGTGAACTTCTTCATGGCCAGCATCACCCGGGAGTCGTCGATGCGGGATCGCCCCTCGGCCCAGGCGCTCCGGTCCGCCACCACGGCAGAGAACCGGATGTACTTGTCCATGGAGTCCATGTTGCAGTAGGAGCCGGTGTACAGGCCCCTTCTCTCCGGATCCCCCTCCTCCGGCACCATCCCCGCGTCCTCCAAGGCGCAGGCGATGGCCCCCACCGCCAGGAAGGTGTAGCGGGTCATGGTGGCGGGGCGATGACCCTTGGCACCGGGAAGGGGGCGGATGTCCTTCCACTCCGCCGTCACCTGCCCCCCGTATCCCGGCAGCAGGAGATCCAGGGGAGAGGGCAGGGGAGTCACCCGGGAGGCCCCCGTCACCATCCCCTCCCAGAACGGGGCCTTGCCCACTCCAAAAGGACTCACCACTCCGATTCCGGTGACCACCACTCGACGCAACGGCTCAGTTTCATTGGAGAATGTCATGATTCAGCCTCCCCATCGCTTGAGCACCAGGGACACGTTCTGTCCCCCAAAGCCAAAGGAATTGCTCACCGCCACCCGGGCATCGGCCTTGCGGGACCGGTTGGGCACGTAATCCAGATCGCAGCGGGGGTCAGGGTGTTCGTAGTTGATGGTGGGGGGCAGGAGGCCGTCCCGCAGCGCCATCAGGGTGACGATGGCTTCGGTGGTTCCGGCGGCGTGGATCAGGTGGCCAAACATGGACTTGGTGGAGCTGACGGGGATGTGATAGGCCCGGTCCATCCCGAAGGCCTTCTTGATGGCCAGGGTTTCGGCGGCGTCGTTGTAGGGGGTGGAGGTGCCGTGGGCGTTGATGTAATCCACCCGATCGGGATCCACTTGAGCATCCTCCAGGGCCCGGGTCATGGCCAGGGCCATCCCCACTCCTTCGGGATGAGGATCGGTGAGGCGGTAGGAATCGGTAGAATAACCCCATCCCAAAAGCTCCCCCAGGATGTGGGCCCCCCGGGCCAGGGCGTGATCCAGGGCTTCCACCACCAGGGCGGAGGCCCCGTTGGACATCACGAACCCATTTCGGTCGGCGTCAAAGGGGCGACTGGCCTTCTCGGGAAATTCGTTGCTCCGAGAGAGGGCCTGAAGAATGGAAAACCCGGGAATCATCGCCCGATTGACGGCGGTGCAGACACCGGCGGCCACCGCCACGTCGAGCTCTCCCCGGCGAATGAGGGAGGCGGCATCGGCGAGAACGTGGGAACCGGAAGCACAGGCGGAGGCGGTGTTGTAGGCCCGGGCGGCTCCCATCAGCATCGCCGAGGCGGGGGTGGCGGTGTCCAGGTAGAAGCCGTCCAGCCCTTCCGTCACCGGAGCCCTCTGCATGGCGGGGTAGAAGTCCCGGAGATCATCGGCGTAGGGGTCGGCCTCGGGAGTGAAGTGGTGGATGGCCACCTCCCCAAACAGCTCCAGAGAGGCGGGGCCGATGCCGGTGGCGATGAGGGCGGCCCTTCGACCGGGATCGGCGCTGTGGGAGGTCAGGCCGGCCTGGGCAAGGGCATCCTTGACGGAGGCGACGGTGTAGCGGAGGGCGTCGGAGTCGATGGGGTAGGGCCCCACCTGCTCGTCGGTGTGGACGGGATAGAGAACCTCACCGCCGATCTGGGTGGGCATGTCCACCGGATCAAACGCGGTGATGCGGTGCAGCTTGCCCTGACCCTCCCGAATCTTGCGCCACACCTCTTCCACATCTCTGCCGTGGGGAATGACCATCCCTGTGCCGGTGAGGACCACCCGCCGCCTTGATCTCGGCGTCTCCATGGAGAACTCCCAGCCCTGGCCGGCACCGATCCCGGGGCATCCAAGGACACGGTGGAAGAGGGCGCGCGCAATTTACGCGGGAGGGAGTGGGGAGGCAAGGGAAGGAACCGAGGGGGACAGGAGGAGGACCGGCCGAGTCCTCACCCCACCCCTCCCAGGGTGTGGAACCTAGGGCATTCAAAGAGGGAACAAGCGAGGAAGGACGAAGGACGCCGATTCCCCGAATCAGGCGCGTGCTCGCTCCTCCCCGGATGCGAGTCAACCAGGGCAGGCCAGGGAGGAGACGCCACCGGGCGAGGTTGGCCGGGCGAGGAGAAAGGTCCGGCGCGAGGCCCACGAAGGCGCCCCCGCGCCGGACCGGATCGGGCGGCTCTCAGAGGGTGAACACCCACCACAGGGAGTAGTAGATGAACATGGTGGGGGTGCCGTCTTCGTACACCGTCTCGAAGGTGGTGAAGTTGGGACGGATGGTCCCGGCGTCCCCGTAGAAGAGGCCCCAGGGCACGATCTCGGTGGTGTTTGCGTCTCCGTCGATATCGAACTCATCGACAGAGTAGGCGCCGTGGCTGACCACCAGGCCGGCGTCGGCGATCAGGGTGAGCTGATCGTCGATGGTGAGCCCGCCCCCGATGGGGGTGCCAGCGCCGGGGACCATGCCCGCCTGGTAGTGGAGCAGCCAATCGGCATCGGCGCTGTTCCAGAAGGTCTCGTCCAGGTACAGGGACGGATCCTCAAAATTGCAGGTGCTCTCCTCGGGGATGCTGAGGAACACAAAGGTGTTCAGCTCCCCCTTGCAGCTCGGGCAGCCGTAGGCCCCGGGGGTGTTGTCGAAGTCGGCGTTGAAGAAGAAGGTGTCGGTGCACACCTCGGCAAAGTCGGCGTCCAGGTAATTCACCCAGAAATACCCGGCGTAGTAGAGGATGACGCCATCGGCTGAGCGAACCGGGAAGGTGGCGAAGGACCACCCCACACTGTCGGGGACATCAAAGCCCTCGCAGGCCTCGTCGGCGCCGCTGCAGTCCTGGTCGATGCCGTCGCCGCAGACCTCGATCCCGCCCGGGAAGGCGGTGGCGTCGTCATCGTCGCAGTCTCCGCCGGCGGTGACTGAAAATCCATCATCGTCGATGTCGGGATCCATGAGCACACGGCGCTTCGGGGAGGTGACCACGGCTCCAGCGGCGTCCTTGCCTTGCACTCGCCAGTAGACCCCGGCGGCCCAGGTCCCCAACTGGTTGGTCTCCCAGTCGGTTTCGCTGAGCTGGTAGACTTTGGTGGTCTGGTAGGGGGTGCTGGTGTAGTTGCCGGGGGTGTACATCCCGGAGGGGGAAAACTGCACCCGATATTGGGCGCAATCCACTCCACCGTTCCACTTGAAGGCCACGCTGTTGACCTGGGTGGAGTTGTTGGGGGGCTGGGTCAGGGTGACGGTGCAGGCCGCTTCAGCCAGTCCAGGAGCGGACACGGTGACGAAGAGGCCCAGCACGGCCCCCATGAGGAGGGTTCGACGGTCGTTGGTCATGAAAACCTCAAAAAGTGGAACAGGGGCAGAGGATTCAGCCCGCAAGCGGGAGGGGTTCTACAGGGAGCGGGGCTCGGGCTCAAGGGGAAATTGTTTGGAGCACTCCGCCAAAGTGGGGAAGGGGAACGGGAGATCCTGGCCCACTTCTCCGGAAGAGCACTGCCGATGCTTTCCTCGGTCAAAAAAGAACTTTGCCCCGCTTGCGGCATGAATGAGACGCGCCGGCAGGAGGGATCTGAGGTGGCCAATGTTGGAAGACCCATCCGCCTCCCTGCTGGCGGCATGGGACCCGGCTGGGGAAGAAGAACGTGCTGATTCAGGCCACGGCGGGGAAGAGCTGCCCTTGTTTGGGGGGGCTCTCGCCGAAGACATCGGGCGGCGCCACGGTGGTCCTGTGCAGATGATGCAGTTGAATCACGGCATCTTTGATGAAGCGAGCATTTCGGTGATCGCCTCCGATACGGCTCATGAGATCTGCCGGTTGGCGGGGAAGGGCGAAGACATCCGACGGTTTCGTCCCAATATCGTGGTCCGAACCGCCCGGGCGGTCCCCTTCTGCGAGGATCAGTGGGTGGGTGGTGTCCTCACTTTCGGTGATGCGGACGATGCGCCTGCTGTCACCATCACCATGCGCGACGTTCGGTGTTCGATGGTGAACTTCGATCCCGATGAAGGAAGCTCTGCCCCCGAAATGCTGAAGGCAGTGGTTCGCGCCAATGACAACAACGTGGGGGTCTACGGCACGGTCACCCGCATCGGGCGATTGGTCGTTGGCCAGACCATTGTTCTTCACCACTAGCTGCCGTACCATGTGCCGGTGCTGGGGGTCCGTCGGTGGTCTGGACACGTTACAGAAGGATAAAGAGCAAAAAACATGAATGCAAAACAACATGAAGAGATGCTCGCTGTATTGAAAGCCCGTTTTGATAAAAACAAGAGCCGTCACAAAGGACTTGAATGGGCTAAAATACAGGCAAAGCTGGAAGCGGATGCTGAAAAACTGAGGTCGCTTAATGAGATGGAACGGACCGGTGGTGAACCCGATGTGGTCGGTTACGATAAAAACACCGACGAATATATTTTTATTGATTGCTCGGCGGAAAGTCCTCGGGGACGCAGAAGTGTTTGTTACGACCATGAAGCGCTAGAATCAAGAAAGGAACACAAACCAGAAAACAGCGCCATGGGCATGGCCGCTTCCATGGGGATTGAGCTTTTATCGGAAGAGCAATATCGAGAACTGCAGAAACTTGGAGAATTCGACACAAAAACGTCGAGCTGGGTGAAAACTCCTTCTGATATCAGAAAACTCGGCGGCGCTCTTTTTGCTGATCGGCGATACGACGCGGTATTTGTGTATCACAACGGCGCATCCTCCTACTATGCTGCCCGGGCTTTCCGTGGCTTGCTGAAGGTCTGAA
>CAYRTW010000032.1:0-6763 GCA_964426935.1 uncultured Rickettsiales bacterium | reverse complement strand
AAAGTGAGGGGGTCAGGACTCAACACATTTACATTTCGGCGCAGGGGCCGCTGGAGGATTTACTCAAGGACGGGGGATCCTGGGGGCGTCGCAGCCCGTTGCCCCTTGGTGGTTGGGAGCAAGGCGCGGTGGCACCCCCGCTTGGGGCCGAAGCGTTTGGTCGCTACAATGCGGACATGAACCCGCCCGACATCGAACTCGAAGCCCTCAAATTGCCGACAGCGGAGCGCGCGCGCCTCGTCGAGGTTCCCATGGAGAGCCTGGGTGGATTTTCCGGCGGGGAGGGCCAGCGTCTGACGGAAGTGATTCCTCACCCATGAACGACATCTTTCGGGTATCGGGAGGGGTAGAGAGGGATCCCGCTGTTGACCTCTGGTTGGCCGATGGCCCGGTCGAGCTGAAGTCCATTGCCCGGAAGTGGTTTACGCAGATGCGGCAGTGCGGTGCCGATGTCCGAGAGCTGATGCATGACGGTTGTCCGGTCGCCTGTGTAGAAGATGCCCCGTTTGGGTACGTCAACGCCTTCAAAAATCATGTCAACGTCGGCTTCTTCTGCGGGGCAATGCTGGAGGACCCCGCCCGCCTGTTGGAGGGAAGTGGCAAACGCATGCGGCATGTGAAATTGCACCCCGGCAGGGAGATCAATGTTGTTGCTCTGGGCGATCTGATTCGTGCCGCCCACGTGGATATCAGGGCGCGCCTTGCTGCCGAACGGTTTTCGCCGGAAAAGTGACGTCGTGCTGGCGGGGGACGATCTGGGGTGTTTCACCACGAAGGGCACGAAGTACACGAAGGTTCACGAAGGGTAACCGTTCAGGCAGTCCCCCACTCCAAAAGCAACCCACGCATACCGGCCCCGGTTCGCTCGCCGCTCCTGACTCGCCGCCAAGGGATACGCATCCAGCGTGCAAAGGCGCCAAGGGTTGGGGCAGAAGGGAGGAATTCTCCCGACCTGGCCCCAACAACCGTCCCAAAGAGCAGGCCAGTGGGGACACCAGGAAAACGCGATGTTCCCATGGCGCCTTGGCACCTTGGCGTCTTGGCGAGATTCATGAAAAAGTGAGAAAAGCGTTCCAGGATCCGGTCCATTCACACAGCCGGGAGGACCTGAGCGCATACCACGAAGGAAATGGAGAGGGGGCACCAAGGGGCTGAACACGGAGAGTTTTTGTAGGGAGTAACCGATGAGGGAGTCCCCAACTCAAGGGCGTCATGGGCCTTCTTCCCAGGTCCCCCCTCCCTCCCCAAACTCAGGAAAGCGCGCGCACACCGTCACCACCTCCCCCTGGAGGGCGATCAGGTCCTGGCGGGCGGTGAGGGGGCCCCGTCTCTCCACTTCCCCCAGGCGCCGCACCAGGTCCTCGGCCAGGGCAGAGAATTCGGCGATTCGCTCGGGCTCCTCTCCCTCTTCGCTTCGTTCCAGCATGTCCAGGAGCTCACTGGCCAGGGAGCGGGCGATGTTCTCGTGGTTTCGCCTCAGGGCCAGGAGGGCGAACCATAGGATCACCGTCAGGACGTTGACCGCCAGGAATCCTTGGAAGAGGGCGTCTGGAGCCACGAATCAGGCGGCGGCTCCCAGGAACTGGCGGGCAAAGTGCGCCGGATTCAGGGGCTCACCGGTCACCGCCGTCACGGTTTCTCCCCAAGGCTGGGAGGCTCCCCGCCGGAACAGGTCCACGAACAGGTCCACCGTGGGACGACTCTTGAGGAAGGCGGCGCCGTGTCCAGTGAGACCCGTTCTTTGGGCCAGGGCGGCGTCGAATTGGGAGGCCAGCATCTCTCCCAGCAGGTAGTTCTGGTAGTAGGCGGGGGCCAGGGCGACGTGGATCTTGGCAGCCCAGTCCTCCCCTTGCCACCCGGCAGGGCGGCGAACCCCCTGCAACCTTTCACTCAATCCCCACCACACGGCGGCCAGATCCTGCTCCGGGTCCCGATACAACTCCCTCTCAAACAGGCACACCACCAGGCCGAAGCGGGCAAAGACGATCTGTTCCCGTCTCTGGTGGAGGGAGGCGGCTCGGGTCCTCTCGGCGGGAATCCCCGCAAACCGGCTCAGCCAGGTGGGGTCGGAGGTCAACCGGCCAAACCACATGGCCACCGCCTCGGTGACGAAGGTGTGGGCGGGAAAGCGCAGGGGGGAGGGAAGAGACGGGGCGATGTGCAGATCGTAGGCGGCGTGGCCAAACTCGTGAAGGGCGGTGGTGGCCCAGCGCACGGTAGGGGCGAGGTTGCACAGAACCCGCACGTCTCTTGGAGGATCGACGCCCATGCAGAAGGCGTGCTGACTTTTTCCGGGGCGGGGATGGAGATCGCAGAGGGGCCAGAGTCCCGCCTCCCCCACTCCAAAGCGGGCGAAGGTGGACCCCACCAGCTCCAGGATGCGCTCCACCGAAAACTGGTCGTCCAGCCCCTCGTCCTGGGAAGACTGGGGGAGGGACTGGTGAAAGCGGTTGGGATAGTGCCAGGGCTGGATGGCGTCGGAAGCGAGGTTGAAACGGCGAGACAGGGAGGTGTTCAGCTCCTCTTGAACGGCCCCTGCGGCCGGAGCGGTGGCCTCTTCAAATCGGTCAAGAAGACCGTCCAGGACGGAGGGGTCGAATTCCTGGAGGGTCAGGGAAAATTGGCGATAATCCGCATATCCCAGATCCCGGGCCAGGCGGTTGCGAAGGCGCACCACCTCCCGAACGGATCCCGACAGGTGCGTCCCCACCGCCCGAGTGGCCTCCCAGGCTTCCCGACGTCGGGACGAGTCGGTCTCCTCGGCGAGAACGGCTTCCAGGACGTTGTCGGCCACTTCGTTCCCCTCGAAGGGGGCCCGAAAGGTGGAGAAGGCCTGTTCCAATTCCAGTTCCAGGTCGATGAGGGAGTCCCGCAGGGCCTTGTCCCCCTGATTCTCCAGGAAGGAGAGATGAAGCACCTGGGCAGCTCGCCGGGTCAGGGGAGGTTGGCTGTCGTCCTTCGCCCAAACAGCAAGACGCCTTAACTCTTCAGAATCACTATGTAATTCGGCATATTGACGGGTCAGATCCGAACATCCTGGTAGGAGGGTCGGATCCCCGGTGAGGGCCAGGGACCAGCGGGCCTCGTCCCGAGCGATCTTCACGGGGAGGGTCAGGGCTTCG
Organism: uncultured Rickettsiales bacterium; assembly: GCA_964426935.1. Taxonomy (GTDB): domain Bacteria; phylum Myxococcota_A; class UBA796; order UBA9615; family JAKLKC01; genus CAYRTW01. Next base: position 3,641 of record CAYRTW010000032.1, on the reverse strand, counting down.
TGATGGGCGAGGAAGGAGGGAAGGTCGATGGAGGAATTCATGGTGCCGGGGACCAGCGGGCGTCGGAGGGGCGCCGCCGGGCCAGAAGGAGGAGGATCAGGAGGGAGAGGGGATGGACCACCGAAGTTCCCGCCCCGCCCTGACAGCCGCAGCCGGGGGTGAAGGAGGGGTCCACGTCCAGGCTGTCGTCGTCGCCAGGGGAGGAGGCGTCGTCGTCTCCTGCTGTGGCGTCGTCATCGTCCCCCGAAGTGGCATCGTCGTCGGAGCCCGTGGCATCGTCGTCGTCTCCCGAAGTGGCATCGTCGTCGGAGGAGGTGGCGTCGTCATCCCCCGGGGGAGTGGTGTCGTCGTCGGAGGCGGTGGCGTCATCGTCGTCTCCCGGGGTCACGTCATCGTCCCCCGGAGGGGTGTCATCGTCCCCTCCCCCGTTGTCCACCACTCCGTCGCAGTTGTTGTCCAGGCCGTCCTCGATCTCGTCAGCGCCGGGGTGGATGGCGGGATTGGCGGGAGCGCAGTCCTGATCGTTGCCGGTGCCGTCGGAATCGGTGTCCACCCAGGAGACCACCGGGTAGCGGAACCCCACGTTGTATCCCCCGTCACCGCACTCAAAGGTCCACACCCCCACCCTTCCCGCCGGGAGGGGATCGGGATCCTCGGCGGAGAGGACCACGTTTCCTGGCTCGAATCCTCCGAACTCCTCGTCGGTGTTCACCCCGCAGGTGAGGGTGCCCAGCTCCACGTCGCAGCGAAGCCGGTTGTAGAACAGCTCGTCCCGACCGCTGGCATGCAGGGAGGCGCTGTTGCTGAAGGCCAGCTCCACTCCCTCTCCATCCTGAATCTTGTAGAGGTGGGCGCCCCGCCCCTCATTCTGGGAGGCTCCGTCCGAGGCCCTGGGAAAGATCCCCTCGGTGAAAAAGAAGAGATAAAAGGTCCCCGGCTCCTGCCACCCGAAGACCATTCCAGCGGAATCATCGTCAATGACCAGAAGGGAAACCTCGTAGGCGATGTCGGAGAAGGGCCCGGCGGTGGTGGCCACCAGATGGTTGTCGATGGCCTGACCTGACCCCCACGAGCCTCCCCCCTCGTCGGTCAGCGGATTGACCTCGGCGTAGTCGGGATAGAGGTTGCTGGTCCAGGGATCGCCCCCGTATCCCGACACCCAGCCGTCGTGCCCGGTCATCTCTTCGTAGGGATGGTCAGAAAAATCGAACTCCCAGGCGGGGATGAAAGAGGCCGCCCGGGCAGGGGAGGGGAGGGCCAGGAGAAGGAGGGAGGACAGGAGGGGGCGAAAACGGAGCATGGCGATCTCCCAAATGGGATCGGGCCCGGATTCGCAGTGTACACGGAAGCAGGGACCAGATCCCTCCTCCGTCCTCCCCGGGCTCATCGCCCCCGGCGGGGGCGATGGGGGGCGGAGGGCCGCCAGGGGCTGGAGTCAGAACGATGCCTGAAGAGCCAGGGTAAAGGAATGGTAGAGAGGGTGGTCGAGGCCCTGGGCCAGGACGGCGCCGTAGGCCACTTGGAGCTTGCCGGCGTGCCCCAGGTCGTCCCCCTTCTCGGCGGTGGTGAGGTCGGGGAGGAAGACGTTGACGGCTGCCTCGATGCCTGTCACCGCGTCGTCCTCCCCCCCTGTGTCCGGGTCGAGGTGGGAGATCCTCACGGCAGGGAGAAGGTGGGCGACGGCGAGGTAGTAGCCGGCTTGAAGGTAGAAGCCCTGGCGGGAGACTGGAGAGCTGTCGGCTGAGGAGGAGTCGGTCTTGCGCCCGAAGTAGAATTCTCCGGTCACCAGAAGACCCCGGGTGGCGAAGCGGGCCTCGGCACCGATCTTCAGGTCATCCGTCGCCCCATCTCTCTCTCCGTCGGCGTCGTAGACGGGATGGTCGTTCAGGTTGACGGACCCGGCGAGGGACAGGCGGGGCTTGTCCCTCTTCAGATCGGCTTCGTCGAGCTTGAACTCGCCCAGGGGGTTCACCGCCACCCGAGCGGCATAGAGGAAACCGTTGTCGGTCCGGGGCCACTTGTTGGCGCCGTCGCCGGAGAACACGCCTGCCTGCCACTCGACGAGGCGCCGGGGAGCCTGGCCGCTGAGCATGACCCCCACGTCTCGACCGATGGAGAACCCCCCTCCGGTGTCCACGTCGCCATATTTCACCCCCGAATCGGTCAGCGCCCTCTCGGGGAGGGCCAGGGTCCGGTCGGAGGTGAGCCACTGGGCGGAGTAGGGAGCTTTGAACTGACCCACCGCGATCTGGAAGGGGTCTGCCAGTCGAAGATTGACCATGGCGTCGTCCAAGAGGGCGCCTTCGGCGGTCTGGGAGGCCCCGCTGCCGTCGGTGAAGTTGAGCACCCGAGCGGTGTCTATCTGAAACTTGAACTCCACGATGCGTCCGACGGTGCCATCCGCGCCGAGCTGCATCCGACGCACCCGGAAGCCGCTCCCGGTGAAAAGGGTGGCCCCCTCCGCGTCCGGGTCCCCCCCTCCTTGAAGGATGAGCCGGGGCTGGACGTTGAGGTGAAGGTTCAGGAGGTTGGCTCCCGAGGAGTCCTGGAGGGTGAACCCCCTGGAGGAGAACCGCACCGCGCCGGCGGGCGTCTCCTCGGCCTGAGAAGGGGGAGGCCCGGTCAGGGTTCCCACCCCCAGAGCCACCATCGACGCCATCATCACGTTCCAATTTCGCATCCGCGATCCTTCGGGGGTGCTGAGAGACGGGCACCTCGCACGTTGGTTTCTACGGTTACCTCCCCCCTGGAGGGGGTTCCCACACCCGGGCAGCGAGGCCCTCCTCCCTGGAATCGGGAGTGGGTCTGGGGCCCGGAGGGGTCATGGGGAAGCCAGGACGACGAATCCCGCGGCCTCAAAAATCCCCTTTGCCTCCCAGCTCCGGCAGAAGGTCAGGAAGGAGGTCGCGTCCTTTGTATGGGCAGAAGATTTGAGGGCTGCGGCAGGGTAGACGATGGGGGGATGAGACCCGTCAGGGAAGGTGAAGGCCACCTTGACCTTGGGCTCGACTCGGGCGTCGGTGGTGTAGACCGCTCCCGCCTCGGCCTCCCCCCTGGCCACCCAGGCGAGGCTGGTGCGGACGGTGTCGCCACTCACCACCCGGTCCTTGATCGCGTCCCAGACGCCCGCCGCTTGAAGGGCGGCGCGGGCGTATTTGCCGGCGGGGACGTTTTCTCCGGCGAGGGCCAGGTGCTTCAACGAAGGCGCGGCCAGGTCGGGGGGAGACCCGGGAACCCAGGTGGCCCCTGTCGGGACGACCAGGACCATCTGGTTGCCCAGCAGAGCGCCTCGGGTGCCGGGGGCGAGGAGCCCGCGCTGATCCAGGTAGTCCATCCACTCCAGGTCGGCGGAGAAGAAGGCGTCCCCAGGGACCCCTGCCTCGATCTGTTTCGCCAGGCGTGACGTTGCATCGAAGAGGAAGGTCACCTCGCCGCCTCCGGCCCCCTTCCAGGCGGCAGCCACCCTGGGCAACACCTCGGTGAGGCTGGAGGCGGCCAGCACGGTGAGCCCCGGGGGAGGGGCGGTCCCGGCAGCGGGGAGGGGGCCCAGGAAGAGGAACAGGAGGGCCAGGGAGGTGAGGGCGAGGCGTCTCATGAAGATCCCTCCATGGGGTTGGCGAGTCTGCCCCGCCATGACCGAG
>CAYRTW010000031.1:0-34016 GCA_964426935.1 uncultured Rickettsiales bacterium | reverse complement strand
GCGGGTTGGGCGCGGATCGGTGACGTGGTGGCGGCGGGCATTCGCCCGGCGGGGTGGGGGCTTCTTCGGGGGGATACGGACTCGGTGTGGGTGTTCTTCCTTCTTCTCACCGAATTGGGGAGGGCGGGGGTGGACCTCAAGGAACCGGGAGATGCCTTCCCGGAAGATCTGGTGCTGGGGGTGTGTGCCCGGCTGTCAGCGCGTCTCCAGGAACTTTCTCAAAAGGCAGGAGGGGAGAGGTCCACCGCCCTCAACTTTGTTCTCACCAATGGGAGGGTCTTGTTGGCCCACCGCCTGGGTCGAGATCTCCATTATTCCATCCGGCGCCGAGCCTGTGGCCATGAATCGGTGTGCCTGGTTCCCGAAAAGACCTGTCTTTCCCCCTGGAGGGAGGATGTCCCCGCCACCCACCTGCTGGTTTCCTCGGAGCGACTCTCCCAGGACGACCTGTGGGAGGAGGTTCCCGAGAGGGGCGTCTTGTTGGCAGATGCCTCGTTGAGGGTGCGGGTCAGGCAATGGGAGGAGGAAGTGACATGCTAGACAGAGGGTGGACATCCTGAGGGTGGCGAAAAAGGCAGAAAGGGCCTGGATTTTCCCCTTGGCCACGGCGCTGGTCTCCCTTTCCTGTGGCATCAAGGGGGAGCTGAGGGCGGTGAGTTCTTCCGCTGACGGTCTGCCTGCACAAGTGGAAAGTGGGAACTCGGAAAGAAGGAGAGGGGGGCTCGGCTCGTCTCCGGCTCCTCGGGAAGACAAGGGGGCTTGGAAAGGGACTGGGGAGGGAGAATCTTCGAGCGCCGAGTCTCTGTTCATCGCTGCGGTGGGGGAGCAGGGCAGTTGCCATCATCTCTCGGCCCTGGCCGGATTTCGGGCCTTTCTGCAGCGGTTCCCCCAGGCCCCGGCGGCGCCCGAGGCCCTCCTTCGCAGTGGGGAACTGCTGCTTCTGCCCGAGTGCCCCTGTCATGACGAGGTGAAGGGGGAGGCGGTCCTGCGGGAGGTGCTGGCCCGGTGGCCAGAAAGTCGGGCAGCGGCGTTGGCAGCGTCGATGCTTCGGCAGAGGAGGACTCGCGAAGTGGATAAGGGGGAAATGGAGTAGTTTCAGTAGTTTGGTGGAGAGTCCCCTCTTGATTGACCCCTGGAGTGAGGCGTCATCCCCCTGGGGTTGGAGAGGAGGGGGGTGCAGGTGGTCTCAGTTTTTCATATGATGCCGAATGATTTTCGCGGCGGTTCCAGCCCGAACCGACCGACGCCCTAGTTGATCCTGCCCTCCCCTGGCGGAGATACCCTCCATGGCCCTGATTCCTCCCAATGTCACCCTGGATTCGGCAACAGCCTCCTTCATGGCTTCGGGTCTCCGTGCCCTGGCTGAAGTGGATGGGGGCCACGAACGGGAATTGGCTCTGGTGGCGGAGTTTGAAGGAGACGGGGGGCCAGCAGACCCTTCCGCGTTCAACCTCAGCGAAGGCCACCCCCTGCAGACCCCCTCCCTCAGGGATCTTTTCCTGCGCAGCGCTCTGTTGCTGGCCTTGGCGGACGGTCGAGTTTCCCACAAGGAGAGGGAGACTCTCACCCGGTGGGCCCAAGCCCTCGGGGTAGATCCGGTGGCCCTGGCCTATATGGATCGGGAGGTTCGAATGTCCCTCCTGGGAGGATTTCAGGGGGTGACCCTGTTTCGAGAGCAGGCCATCGCCGTGGGAAGAGAGTTGGGGTTGGACGATTCAGATATCGAGCTCGTTCTGTCCCAAGAGTGAGCAACCCACCCTGACGTACAGCCTGGCTAACCGTCGTTTCCCGCCCCCACCACCCGGTTTCCCCCCGATGCCTTGGCATAGAGAAGGGCTGCCCTGGCCTGGCTCAACAGGATTTCTGGGGTCTTGCCGTCCTGGGGAAATTCCGCCACCCCCGCTGACAAGGTGCAACGAAAGGGCTTGGCGTTCCCCCCGCTTCCGCCGCCGGGCACCTCCCCTTCAAGGCGTTCCCGTATGGATTCGATGAGGGCGCGTCCAGAGGATGGTCCTCCTCCTGCCCGGAAAAGGACGAATTCCTCTCCTCCCTGGCGAACCCAAAATCCTTGTCCGGGAGGCACTGCCCCCCGTATCAACGACGTCAGCCGCAGGATGGCTTCGTTTTCCGCCTCCAGCCCGTGGACGCGGCGAATCTCCTGGAGATGATCGATGCTCAACAGGCAGATCACTGCTTCCTCGGTGTCAGCAGAAAGGGAGGCCAAGGCGGCGGCCAGACTCTGGGACAGGGAGGGGGGTTCCGGCCCTTCCACCGCAGAGGGTACCGCAGGCGTCACCGGGGGATGCCGCTGGACAGTGGCGGAGGAGGTCGGTTTTCCCGTTGCCAGGGAATGGGGGGACGCGGGAGAGCTTGGACGGGGGATGGCGCCGGAAGCGTGAGACAGGAGAGAGGCGAAGACGTGGGTGATGGCGGAAAGGGTCTGATGGGCCTCGGGCCCCAGGTTTTGTCCTGAAGAAGGTTCGGCGATGAGCAGCCCCCAGAGTTGATCTTCCTCCAGCACAGGGCCCATCCAGGTGCCGGCAGGAAAGGGAAACCCTCCGCTCCCGGACGACGGACCATCCACCTGAACGGGAATCCCCTCCAGGCGGGCTCGTTGAACAAGGGGGGAGTCCCCGCGCAGGGAAGATGGGCTGGGGCCGGCCCCCGGATTTCCCGCTGCAAGGAGAAACCCGGCTCCCCTCCCGTCGGGGCGGTACAGGAGACAACGCCTGGCGGAGGTCGCCACTTTCAGGGCCTCGCAGGAGGCCTCCAGGGAGCGTGCAAAGGGGCGCCCTGCCAGGGCCGGAATGGAAGAGGGGGGAGGCGTCAGGGAGCCTGGTCCACCGGGGACAAACGCTCCTCCCGACGCTCGCCAGCGGGACAGCCAGCCGGGTCCCAGTCCGCACAGGGCCACGCCCGTTCCCAGAATCCCACCCCGCCAGGCACCTCCCTCCCCCAGGGTCCCCGATCCCATTCCCACCGCCACTCCCAAAGAAGCCAGGAGGACAGGAATCGCCGCCTCTCTTTGGGGGCGGAGCAGGGAAAGGGGAAGAACGGAAACCAGGAGGGCGACCGGCAACAGATCCCCCAGTTCGGGACCCAGGCGGCTGAGGAGAAGCCCCGCCACCGGAAGCTCCAGTCCCATGAGTGCTCTCGAAAAAGGAGTGGCGGGAAACACTTCTCCCGCCCAGGGAGCCCGGGGGAGATGAGGGCTCAAACCCAGAAACAGGAACAGCACCCCAGCAGCCTCCCGGGCCTCTGGCATTCCCAGGCAGGTCATCCCCCACAGGCCCAAGAGAAGGGCGGGCCACATTCCCCTACGCAGGACCATCCATCGAAGCCTTCCTGCTCCAGAGGGATTCATGGACAGCGGCACTAGTGACCAGAGGAGGAGTGGGAAGCAAGGGAGGGGGAAACAGAGAGGGAGGAGGCAGCAGAAGAGTGGGATCCCCCCATCTCTTCAGGGACCGCCAGGGAGGTAGAAGGAACGGCCCTTCCTCCCCCTGGGGTGTGCTCCTCGGACCGGGTGGGATTGGCGGCGGGAACGGGAGAAGGGTCTCCCTCTCCAAAGACGTAGGCGACCTCCCCCTCTCTCAAATAGTTCATTTCGTCTCGGATCAGCCTCTCTACTTCATGGGGATCCTGACGCAAAGAGGCGATCCGGCGGCTCAGGGAGGTGTTGTCCTCTCGGATTCGGGCCAACTGAGCCTCCTCATGGGAAATCTGCTCGCTCAGCGCCTGGTTGGCCAGCAGGCCCCTCTCTCCCCACAAAGACGTCAGAAGGCCCAACACCAGGACAAAGAAGGGGAGCCACAGGCCCATCCTATGAAAAGCCCTCTTCATCCGATCCACCCCGATCACTCTCGAAGCTGCTCCGCCCATGATCGCCCGCGCTCCGCCATTGCCGCCTCTCCGTTGGCGGTGGCTTCCCCGTTTGAAGCCTGCCGCCGAAACGTCGAAAACGGAGGATCGATTATATCGAGGCATATTCACGGATGCCAATGAGTGGCGCAAAATCCCGAAGGTTGTTTCTGGGACGGAGCGCCACTTTTCAAGAGTGCAGGCTCTGCAGACCGCCCTGGAGCAGCCGAGGCGGGGGATTCCCTCGGGGATGGGGATTTGTTCCCGCCCGGTCAGGGAGGTTGCCCCTTTAGTCATCCTTCGCCATGCTTGCCCTGTGCATCCCAATTGGGGGTGCCGGGAGGGATGTTGAAATTCTGGCGCGGAGGGTTGCTGGTACTTCTCGCCTTTGCTACGGCCCTGCTGCTGTGGCCCCGTTCTCCCCTGCTTTACGTGCTGAGGCAGGGAAGGTTCCAAGGGGAGCTTCTGTGGGGCAGGGTGGACGTGGAAGTCGCCCTGGAGAAGGGGCTGGTGGTTGGCAAGGAGGCGGACCGGCTCCGCCAGGTCAAGGACATCAAGGCCTTTGGCGAGGCCGCCATTGGCCTTCACCCCACCCTGAACTACGAAACCATCAACCCTGCTTTCAAGCGGGTGGTGTTCAATGTAAGTGCCTGTCAGCCAACCCGATTTCAAGCGGTGACCTGGTGGTTTCCCATCGTGGGAACCGTTCCCTACCTGGGATTCTTTGATGAGGACGATGCCGAAGAGGAGGCGGGGAGGTTGAGGGCTCAGGGCCTGGACGTGAGGGTGAGAACGGCTGGCGCCTACTCCACTCTAGGCTGGTTTCGCGACCCTCTGACGATTCGGATGTTGGGGTGGGAGCTGGACGAACTGGCCAACACCGTCCTCCATGAACTGACCCATGCCACTCTATTCATTCCTGGGGAAGTGGATTGGAACGAGAGCTTTGCCAACTTTGTGGGGGACGAGGCATCCTGGCTCTACCTGTCCAGTCGAGAAGGGCGCTGGCCAGAGGCGGTGGCCAAGGCGCGGCGATCCGCCGCTGACGGTGCCCTGGTGGACGAATACTTCTCCACCGTTTTTCACAGACTCGACACCCTCTACCGTCAAGGCGGGGAGGAAGGAGATGTGCTTCAAGCCAAGGCTCGCATCCTTTCCGAGGAGACGGTCCGCTTTGGGACCCTACCCTTCCAGGGTGAACGGGTTCGCACCCTCTTGAGGCGGCAGCCCCTCAACAACGCCAGCCTGATGAATTGGAGGCGCTATCACCAGGGAAAGGACGACTTCGCCGAGGTTCTGAGGCGGTGCCAGGGCAAGCTCCCCGTATTCATTGCCTTGATGAACCATGTCGTCCGACCCGCAGTGGCGGAAGGAGAGGATCCCTTCGCTGTGGCGGCAAAAATGGCGGGTCGGCCGGGGACGGGTCCCTGAGTCCGGGCCCCTTTGGGGGCGGGACCCACGAAAATCAAAAGATGGCATCCGTTTTGCTTATGTGAAGGGCACCGGGCAGGTCGCAGTGACCTTTTGGACACCTTTGGAGTTGCCCTGATGAGCACCGACAGCAACCGCCTTTCCGCCGGAAATGCCATTCTCCAGAAGTACTTGAAGACCATGGGGCAGATTCCCCTGTTGAGTCGCGCCGATGAGATCGACGTGGCCAGCCGCATCAAGCACGGCAACCCGGTGGAATCGGAGAGAGCCAAGGAAGTCCTCATCAGCGCCAACCTTCGCCTGGTGGTCAGCATCGCCAAGCAGTACGCCTATCGAGGAATGCCCCTTTCCGACCTGATTCAGGAAGGCAACCTGGGCCTGATTCGGGCAGTGGAGAAGTTCGATTTCACCAGGGGATTCAAGTTCTCCACCTATGCCAGTTGGTGGATCCGCCAGGCCATCATCCGGGCCATTGAGAGCCAGATTCGCACCATTCGCATTCCCATCTACAAACTGGAGGCCATCAACAGGGTCCACCAGACCAGCCGCCGCCTGCATCAGGAAATGGGACGGGAGCCCACCACTCTGGAGATTGCCCGACGGGCGGACATGACAGTGGAGACGGTGGAGGAGCTGCTTCGCATGACTCGGGAGCCCATCTCTCTGGAGGCGACGGTGGCCGAGGGGAGTGATTCGACGGTGGGAGATTTCATCGCCAACGATCGCTCCGAATCCCCTGCCACCTCCCTTATCGAGGGGGCTCTGCGTTGTCAGATCGACGAGGTGCTGTCCACCCTCTCTCCCCGGGAGGAGAAGGTGATCCGGATGCGGTACGGGATCGGAGATGGGAATTCCTACTCCCTGGAAGAGATCGGCACCCGGTTCGACCTGACCCGTGAGCGGATTCGGCAGATCGAAATCAAGGCGTTGAAGAAGCTCCGCTTGACGCGTCGCCGTGAAAACCTGGAAGGATTCCTGGAGAACTAAGCTTCCCCGAGCGGTCTGTCTGCCCCCCTCCGGCGCAACGTTCCGTTGCAAAAACGCAAATAGTTCATCATCAGCCGGCTACTCTTTGCGTAGAAGCTCCCTTCTTTTCAGTCAGGCGCCGTTTCTGGCGGGGGGATTCAGCAGGAAGGGCTTTCGTATTCCAAACCAGAAGGACACCCCCCAGAGGAGGTGTTGAACTGTGGTGGGCAGGACTCCCAGACGGCGCCAACGCCGATCTGAAGTGGTGGCGGGAAGGGAACTCAGGGCGATACGGCCCCTCTTTCGGGCCCGCAGGAGCAGATCCAGATCCTCCATGATCCGCAGAGGGGCAAACCCTCCCAGTTCGATGAAGGTCTCTCGCCTCAGGAACAACCCCTGATCCCCATAGGGGAGCCCCAGAAGATGGCAACGCAGGTAGACTCCCCGCTCCCACCCTCGTTTCCACAGTCCATTCCCCGACAGATGAAATCGGAACGCGCCCAAGGCCACGTCCGGTTCCTCAAGATGCCTCATCGCTTCATCGTTCCATCCAGGAGGGAGAAGGGTATCGGCGTGGAGGAAGAGGAGGGACTCTCCCATGGACCGGGAGGCCCCCAGGTTCATCTGGTGGCTTCGGCCTGGGGTGCTGAACAGGACATGGACACCGGGAAAGGAGGAGGCGATTCGGGGGGAGGAGTCCTGAGAGCCCCCATCCACCACCCACACATCAAAGGGCTCCTTGCCGGCTCCTTCAAAGAGAGAGGTGAGGGTGGCGGGAAGGGCCGATTCCTCATTCAGGACGGGAAGGATGACCGAAATCATCTGGAACGGGGCCTGACTACGGCTGAACGGCGATGTCGCCGAAGCTATAGGGAGGGAGCAGCAAACTCACCAGAGGGGCATAGTCGTAGTCGAAGGTGAAGCCCTCGTAGTAGAGGAGGGCGTCGTGGGCGAGGGGGATTTCCATCGTCTCTCCGGTGGTGAGATCCCCCACCACCACTCCCACGCTCATGTTCAGTTCGGCGTGAATGTCCAGGTCACCCACATCCCAGATGAAGTCCAGAAATATGGCAGCGGATACGTAGGCCTGTTCGTCGTATCGGATCGCCAATCCGGTCTGAAACCCATAAGGCACCCACAAGGTCTGGGCGACCTCGGTCGCTGCGGTCGCGGGATCGGTGAATGCGGTGACCCCCCCAAAGCTGATCTCGGTGAAGGCATTGATGAGGTCTTCCCAAGCGCCAATGTCCAGGAAATCATCGAAAAGATCGCCAAATGCATCTCCGATGATGGAGAAGTTCTGGTCGAAAGAGGAGATGTACACTTGGCCCGAAGCGCCTACCGCCAGGTCGAAGGGAATGGGCGCATGATCCTCCACCGGAACGCTCGTTCCCTCTCCCCAGACGTTGACGGGGGGCCAGGAGCCAAGGTCGTAGAGGGTCAGGGTGGCGTTGTCAAAGGAGAGGTCAGGGGGAATAGCCCCTTCTCCGCCTCCTCCCAGGACATAGGCGGTCTGGCCGTCCGGGGAAAGCTGGAGATCCTGCACACCCTCTCCGGCGGAGAGGGTTTCGGGCAGTTCCACCGCTCCTTCTTCGGAGACGGAATAGAGACGCACCCTGTCGTCAAAGGTGCCCAGCACCAGGCCCAGGGAGCCGTCGGGGGTCAGTTCTACGTCGGTGGCGGCGAGATCGGAGATGGACCAGGCGGTGCGCCCCAAGGAAATCGGGTTGTAGGGGTCAGCAATGTCCAGAACGGTCAGCCCCGACACGTCGGCGATCAGGGCTCTCGGGGCATCCCTGGCCACGGCGATGTCAAACAGGGGCCCCAATCCCCATGAGGTGCTGGTGCGGGTGACCACCGGCTGGAAGTCGGCGGTCAGATCCAGGAAGGTGAGAGTGGGGGTAAGGTTCAACTCGTAGCGGCCATCTCCCACCAGGGCGGTGGCCCCGTCGCCGCTGATTTTCACCACCGTGGCGGATTCCACGGTCAGGCTTTGGGACGCCACCTCTGGAGTAATTCCTTCTCCAAAGGACAGGATGTGGACCGTGTCGTGAAAAGCGTCGGTCATCAACACAAACCGCTTGACCCAGGTCGCCAGCAGGGCGTCTCCGACGCCATCAGGAAACTCCACTCCCACCTCCACTTCACCGGAAGGGGACTGGGGAGGAACCTGTACGGCGATCTCTTCGGCGGAGACAAAGAAGAGTTGATGGGCAACACTGCCCCCAAAGGAGACGGCGGGCAGATTGTCGGTGCGGAAATAGTGCCCTCGGAGGGAAACCCATTCTCCCACCACGGCAACCGCATCTGCAGACACATCCAGTTCGGTGACCAGGGCAGCCGGATGCACCACCTCCACTTGAGCCGTGAAGGTGGCGGTCTGCCCCTGACCATCCTCCACGGTCAGGGTGACAGGAAAGAGGCCCGTAGCGGAATAGGTGTGCTCGGTTGAGAACAGTTCTTCATCGGCGAGCTGGCCATCCCCAAAATCCCAGTGATACCAAGCGATTTCACAATCGGAGTACACCGACAAGGTCCCCTTGGAGTCGGTGCTCTCGTCGGCATGAAACTCGGTGGTCTGCCCCAATTGGGCCTGCCACGGGGAGGCGTAGAAGGTTGCGGTGAGGCTTCCTGAGGAGGCGTCGTCATCCCCTTCGCCCGGTGCGGAATCGTCATCTCCACCCACCCCGGTGTCGGTGCAGGCCAGGGGCAGGGCCCCGAGGAGGATAGCCAGGGTGAAACGCGGTAACCGGAAGGGAGCAGGGATCATGGAGCCTCCTGGGGCGAAACATAGCAAATGCGGGGTGAGGTACAATCACTCCTCTTCGCTTCGGGGCCTTGTGCAGCTTTCCATCGTCATTCCTGTTTTCAACGAGATCGGCACCATCGACGAGATCGTTTCCCGGGTCCGGTCCGCCAGGCCCGATGCCGAGATCCTGTTGGTGGACGACGGATCCAGCGATGGCTCTCCCGAGAGGATCGCTGCCCTGGCCAAGGAGAGTCCGCAAGTCCTGGCGTTCTTCCACCCCATCAACAGAGGCAAGGGAGCGGCTCTCCGCACCGGATTTGCCGCTTGCCGGGGGGAGTTCATCCTGGTCCAGGATGCCGACCTGGAATACGATCCACGGGACTATCCTCGCCTCCTGGAACCCTTGCTGGATGGGAGGGCGGACGTGGTGTTCGGCTCCCGGTTCCTGGGGGGGCCCCACCGGGTGCTGAACTTTCATCACTACCTGGCCAACAAAGCCCTCACCTTCCTCTCCAACGCCCTCACCAACCTGAACCTGACCGACATGGAGACCTGCTACAAGGCATTCCGCAGAGATCTCCTTCCTGGGCTGGATCTGCGCCAGGATCGCTTCGGGTTTGAGCCCGAGTTCACCGCTGAAGTTGCCCGAAGAGGATATCGAGTCTACGAAGTCCCCATCTCGTACTCGGGCCGGGACTACTCCGAAGGAAAGAAGATCACCTGGAAGGACGGAGTTCAGGCCCTCTGGGTCATCACCACCGCCTCTTTTCGGGGCGCGGTTCACAGGAGTTCTTCCCGAAAGAGGGGAGGGGGATGAAGCCGATGAAGACAGGGACTGTGCTACCCTCCCTCCCCGCCGTATTTGGCGATTCATCCGACAGGATGAGGCGGATTTCCCATGTATGATCACGACCTGGAACGTTTGGCTGACCTGGTGGCGAGGCGGGTGAGGGATCGCCTGTCCGGCCTGTCTGAAGAGGAGAAAGTGCGCTTCGGCGGCGGTTGGAACACCAATGTCACCCGCACCCTCCCCGCCAACGTCATGCGAGGGGCCCGAGAGAGCCGGGATCTGGCTCGCTACATCGATCACACCCTGTTGAAGCCGGAGGCCACTCGGGAGGAAGTGGAGACCCTGTGTGCGGAGGCCCGCCGCTATTCCTTTGCCACCGTGTGCATCAACAGCGCCTGGATCCCCCTGGCGGCGAGGCTGTTGCAGGGCGCGGAAACGGTGCCCATCGCCGTGGTGGGGTTTCCCCTGGGGGCCTCCTTGCCAGAGTCCAAGGCCTTTGAGGCCAAAGAAGCCATCCGCCACGGTGCCAGGGAAATCGATATGGTGATCAACATCGGCGCCCTGAAGTCTGGAGACTATCGGGGAGTGGTGGAGGACATTCGGGCGGTGGTGGAGGCCAGTCGGCCCCACAAGGTCAAGGTCATTCTGGAGACGTCCAAGCTGTCCACCGAAGAGAAGGTGACTGCCTGCGTACTGTCCAAGGCGGGAGGGGCGGCCTTCGTCAAGACCAGCACTGGATTTGGCGGCGGCGGAGCCACGGTGGAGGATATCGAATTGATGCGAAAGGTGGTGGGGAAGGACATGGAGGTGAAGGCCAGTGGGGGAGTTCGTTCCTTAGATGATGCCCGAAAGCTCATCGCTGCGGGTGCGGATCGAATTGGGGCCTCGGCGTCGGTGGCCATCGTCACCGGGCAGACAGCTCAAGGAAATTACTAGTGTCTACAACGACTTCGGTGGACCTGCGCGAGTTCATTCTTCGCAAGAGGGACGGCGGGGAGCATCCCCAAGGTGAGATCGACGCCTTGATCGAGGCGGTGGCCAAGGGCAGGGCGGGGGAGGCCCAGGTGGCCGCCTGGTTGATGGCGGTGTTTCTGCGGGGACTGACCTCCAGAGAGAGGGCGGACTACGTGGGGGCCATGGCCCGCCATGGTTCTTCCTTCCGGTGGGATCACCTGGATCGTCCCACCGCCGACAAACATTCAACGGGCGGAGTGGGCGACAAGGTCTCCTTGGTATGGGCTCCATTGATGGCGGCGGCGGGCTTTGCGGTACCCATGATCTCAGGAAGAGGATTGGGGCTGACCGGCGGCACCCTGGACAAGCTGGAATCCATCCCCGGTTATCGTTGCGATCTGTCCGCAGAGGATTTCCGCGCCGTGGTGGCCCAGGTGGGCTGCTCCATCACCGGTCAGACCGAAGACATGGTCCCCGCAGATCGGATTCTGTACGACCTCAGGAATCGCACCGGTACCATCGAGACCCTGGATCATATCGCTCCTTCGATCCTCTCCAAGAAACTGGCGGAGGGAGCTGAGAATTTGATCCTGGATGTGAAGGTGGGGAGGGGAGCCTTCATGAAGACCCTGCCCCAGGCGAGGGCCTTGGCGGAGACCATGGTGGAACTGGGAACGGCCCACGGTCGCAAGGTGGTGGGACTGCTCACCTCCATGGACGCCCTCATCGGGGAGACCGCCGGTAATTCCCTGGAAGTGGAGGAATGTCTTCAGGTCCTTTCGGGAGGAGGCCCTCACGATCTACGTCGGCTGACAGTGCGACTGGCGGCGGAGGTGCTGCTGGTGTCAGGGGAGTGTTCAGACCTGGCCCATGCTGAGGAGAAGCTCTCCCGACTCCTGGACAACGGCGCGGCCATGGAGAAGTGGGAGAGGATGGTGGCCGCTCAAGGGGGAAATCTGGAGGCCTTCCGCCACCGCGTACTCGGGGAGGAAAGCCCCCTGCTTGCCCAGGATTCGGGATGGGTGGAGGCGGTGGACGCCCTCTCGGTGGGGGAGGCAGTGGCTGCCTTGGGGGGAGTTCGAGGGGGAAACGGGGAGGCGCCCGATCCGTCGGTGGGATTGCGACTCCTGGTCTATCCAGGGGACCGGGTGGAGAAGGGGGATCCTTGGGCGGAGCTTCACCACCGAGGTGGAGGGGGGCTTCCTCGAGCCCGGGAATTGGCTTCCCGGGCGCTGATTCTGGGGGACGCCCCGTCTCTGGAATCGGAGAGGGTGCTGGGGCGCATCGTTTCCTGATTCGTCGTTCATTCACTTGGGTCGAGGTGGTCGAAGGAGATCCTGCTGTGGCTGCAATGCCAGGTTTGTCCTCGGGGGAAATGGAGAGCACAAGGGTCCAGCGCGCCGCAGACTCCCTTCTGGAAGCCCTGCCCTCCCTGAACGGTGTACGCATCGGCATTGTTCTGGGTAGCGGGCTGGGATCGTTTGCCCAGCGCTTGGGGAGTCCTCAATCCGTGCCTTTCTCGGCCATTTCTGGGTTCCCGGCCCCAGGCGTTGCCGGGCATGCCGGGCGCGTGGTGGTGGGGTCTTGCGAGGGTGTTTCGGTGGCGGTTCTGCAAGGGAGGGTTCACCTGTACGAGGGATGGTCCCCCGATGAGGTGGTTCTCCCTGTGCGGACCCTTGTCCGGGCCGGGATCACCATGCTGCTTCTCACCAATGCTGCCGGTGGGATTCACCCCACCTTCCAGGTGGGGGATCTCATGCTTCTGATCGACCACTTGAATCTGACCGGGCGCAACCCCCTGACCGGTCCCCACGATCCAACGCTGGGGCTTCGCTTTCCTGACATGACTCGCGCCTACGATCCCGAGTTGGGAGAGGAATTGTCCCGGGCGGCCCAGGACTCGGGGGTTCTTCTTCATCAAGGGATCTATGCCGCCCTTCCCGGTCCCTCCTACGAGACTCCCGCAGAGATTCGGATGTTGCGGACCCTGGGAGCCGACGCCGTGGGCATGTCCACCGCCTTGGAGACCATCGCCGCCCACCATATGGGAGCCAGGGTGGCCGGGTTGTCGCTCATCACCAACGCCGCCGCTGGCTCCGTGCCCGGTGCCGTCCTCTCCCACGACGAAGTGACCGCCACCGCTCGGGAAGTCGACGGAGAGGTGGGCTCCCTCATGGCCCGAGGAGTGGCGAGGTGGTCTCGTGTCCATTGATCAACCTGATTCCCTGTTGCTAGAAGCGGCCCGAACCGCAATGGGAACGGCCTACGCCCCCTATTCCCGTTTTCGCGTTGGCGCAGCGGTCCTGGGAGAGAGTGGCCGCATCTACACCGGTTCAAACGTTGAGAACTCTTCCTATGGATTGACCCTTTGCGCCGAGAGGGTGGCCATTGTTGCTGCTGTTCATGCAGGCGAGCGTGTCATCCTGAAGGTGGCGGTGGCCACCGAAACCGAGGCTCCTGTTCCCCCTTGTGGAGCATGCCGGCAGGTTCTCCACGAGTTTGGGGCCCGCGCCCGAGTGATTCTGGGCACGATGAAGGGAGACCAGCGAATCACTTCCCTGGATGCGCTCCTCCCTGACGCTTTCGACCCGGCGGTTCTGCCCGGCCATGACCCGCGCTAGCCACACATTTTTCGTACGAACGCAAAGCTGTCTTCACCCCCCGGTCATTTTCGCCTGGCCTGATTCCGATTGCGGGGACAGGGGGGAGCGACCTTTCCTGGGGATCCCACGTCACCGCAGGGACCTCGGCTCTTGGCTGATCCCAGACACCATCGCATTTCCCCTTCCCCCGGGTAGGACTGGGGATCCAGAGCGAGGCTCCGCCCTTTCATGACGGGAAGCCCCACGTCCTCCCCGTAGGCCAAAGCGGAAATCTCGACATCTCCTCGATAGATTCCCACCCTTCCGTTGCGATTCCCCAGCACCAGACGAGGTACCACCGCGTCCAGGGGAGCCCCCGATGCTCCCCCCGCTTCGCTCCTCCCCACCAGGATATATGCCCCCGGGGAGAGCACCTGAGTGTCCATGGGGAGGGGAGAGGTTCTATCCTTGCGTCCCCCCACGCTGAGTCCGGAGAGGAGAAGGGAGTGGGACGTGGGGTTGTAAAGCTCAATCCACTCTCCATCGGCGTCGGGGACACACGCGGGATCGGGCATGATCTCCGTCAGCAGCAGGTCTCCCGGCTCGGGGATTCGGGGGGAATCGAGCTTTCCTGGCTCCTCCGTCTCCCCAGGCCTCCCCGGCTCCCCCATCTCTAGAGAGGTGATCGGGGGAGAAGAATCCGTCTGGGACGAATTGGGTTCGGTCTGTGATGCTTCATGGGGCTTCTTGCCCGGGTCCGACGGGGATGGATGGGAAGAAGAGGCCTTGGCCAAGGCCAGGGAGGCCAGGGCTATCAGGAGGGCAAGGAGGAGGGAGGCCAGGGCGGTCGCGCGGTCGGTCACGGGGTTCCTTTCCTGGAACTGTCCAACGGCATCGGACAGTTCGGACGGTTTCGTCCGAAAATCGGACAGTTGCTCCGGTAAATCACCGGTCTCGTCCCCCCGCAGGGCAAGGAGTGGGCCACCTTGCGACCCGGGGAACAAAAAATTTCATTGGCTGTCGAAGCAACCTGAAGACGTTTCGTCCGTTTCATGGCTGGAGCCGGTTTCTGGGCAGGGGTCTCCCCATCCCCACCGGCTCGGATGTGGAAAACCGGGTATTCTAGGTGGCGCGGGCCGGGCGGTCCTGAGGAGAAGCAAGTGACGGCAAGTGGATCAGTTTCGGAGTTGGGAGGCTACCGCCTCATTGAAGTTCTGGGCGAAGGGGGGATGGCCAGGGTGTACCGCGCTGAGAAGGCTGGACCCATGGGCTTCCGCAAGCCTGTTGCCATCAAACAGATCCTTCCCCATGTCACCAAGGAGGAGAAACTCCTTCACGCCCTGATCAACGAGGCTCGACTGGGAGGGTTCCTGCACCACCGCAACGTGGTGGAGGTCTATGAGTTCAGCCAGGTGGGGGACAGCTACTTCATCGCCATGGAGTTTGTGGATGGATGGACCTTGGATCGGGTTCTCCATCGCTGCGACACCCACGGGCTCCTTCCCCCCCGGGTGGTGTTGCAGATCGCCATCCAGCTCTGCACCGGCCTCGCCTATGCCCACAGTGCCTTGGACGCGGACGGTCACGCATTGAACCTGGTTCACCGGGACCTGAAGCCGTCCAACATCATCATCGCTCGGGATGGAGTGGTGAAGATCATGGACTTCGGCATTGCCCGAGCAGAATCCAATGTGTTTCGGACCCAGACCGCCTCCATCACCAAGGGAACTCCGGTGTACATGAGTCCTGAGCAGGTGATGGGGGACCCCCTGGATAGGCGCTCTGATCTGTTCAGTCTGGCCTCGGTCATTGCTGAAATGGTGAATGGTGAGGTGAGTTTCCAGGGGACTCAGGTCTATCAGGTGATGCAGAAGGTCGCCGTGGCCGATGTCCGGAGGCCTTTATCCAAGGTTGAGGAAAGGATCCCTGGTTTGGGGGCCATTCTTGGGAAGGCCTATGAGAAGGATCCCGCACGTCGGTACGCATCCGCAGTCGAGATGGGGAGGGATCTGACCCTTCTTTACGACCGGATCCCCGGGCAGGAGCAACTGGGACCTTTTCTGGAGGGGTGGATTGGCGGGGAAGGACCGGTGCGACCCTCGGCAGCGGGTCTGGAAGTGCCCGTCAATCTGGCGGCTGCGGTTTCCCTCCCCCAGAGTTCTCCCACTCTCTCTCCCCCGCCGTGGGGAGATGAGGGGGCTCCCAATCCGACGGCGGTGCCGGTGTCGGCGTTGACGCGGGCAGAGGTGGACTCGGTGTCTAAACAGGTGTCTGCCTCGTCGCCTCTCCTCTTTCCCGGTTCTTCTCTGCCCGGCACGCCTCCTGTTTCTACCACGGGGTCAGGAAGCGCGTCTCCGTCACCGGCGTGGGGAGTGTCTCCTTCCCATCCCCCCACCCTTCCCATCGCCTCGGGCTCTCCGGGTCCCTCCTCCGGGTCCCCTCTTCCGTCCCCCGCCTGGGGTCCCCCTCCTGGAATGCACCCGGGCTCTCCCACCCCCGGTCAGTCTCCCGGTGGATACGCCCCCCATCCTGTTCCCGCAGCCGCGCCAAAGAAGGGAGGAGGGGGATGGCTGTTGGTCCTGATGGGGGGAATGTTCTTCTTCCTGATCATGATTGCCGCGGCGGTGGCGGCGTGGTCGTGGTGGGCTCAACGCCGGGGCAGCGAGGCGGGGCTTACCGTGCAGACCGACGTGGTCCCCCATGAGGCGGAGTCCACCCCATCCGAGCCGACTTCTCCCACTCCGAAGAAGGAGGTGACCGGCAAGGTGGCCACTTCGGCATCCTCCCCGGCTGCGGTGGTTTCTCCTCCTGTCAAGAATTCCACCTACCCGTCCTCTTCCGGGTCCTCCCGCTCCCAGGAATCGGTGCGCGTTCCCCAGGAAGTGCCTTCCGAGCGCCCTCCCGGGGAGACCGCTGACGACGTGGCCAATGATGATGAAGCGGTGGAGATGATGGGGGTGTCCATCCGATCCGGCCTCCACTCCAGCAGCGTGGGGCAGAGGATCAATGCGGTGGAAGCCTTGGAGAAGATTCCCGGAATCAACGCCACCCGCGCCCTTCGTTGGGCCCTGCGGCATGATCGGAGTTGGAAGGTGCAGTATCAGTGCATGTCTACCGCCGAAAAGAGGTTCAGGCGCTTTGGGGATCAGGGCGAGATTCGGTTGGTGGAAGGGGTGGTGAGGGAGGGGCACTATCACCCCGAGGTGCGAACCAAGGCCATTCGGGTGCTGGCCCACAACTGTCAGGGCCGGGCAAGCAGCATTCGGGCGGTGGAAGCGGGTCTGACGGACCCCAACCTCTCTGCCGGATTGAGGGATGAGCTGGGAGACGCCCTGCGAAGCCTCAGCAGATAACCGCTGGTCTCCTTGTGTCTCGACGCTCTCGCCTCCGCAGGGATGGCACGGTTCCAGGATGTTCCCCTCAGGTGGGCGAGGCTGGTTCCTCTCCTTTGGGCTCCCGAACCCGTTGGGCCCGGTCGGGGCGACCCAGTAGATCCCACTGCCCTCGGGCCAGATCCAAGGACTTCTCCGCCAGCCCTTCCCTGTCGCTGGCAGCGGCACGTTGGCCCAGATCTTCCAGCATTTCTGCCAGATCTTCGTGGACGAATCCGGTTTCCCCCAGGAGATCGGAGGCGGCGCTGAGCCGAGCCTCTGCTTCCAAGAGATTTCCCTCGGCGGCATCAATCTCTGCCATGACGATGACTGAAGCGGCGGTGTAGTGCCGGTTTCCCTGGATTCGGAAGGATCTCTCGGCGGCTTCGGCAGCCGCCCGAGCCGCATGAAGCTCCTCCCGGGCAAGATGAACCAGGGCGAGGTTGATGCGGGAGATGGCCTCTCCCCGGGTGTCTCCCAGGGCCGCCCACCCTGACAGGGCCTCCCGGTACCAGCGTTCCGCCGCCTGGAGATCCCCCATCCCTCGGGCCGCTTCTCCCATCTCGTCCAGGCAGTACAATTCTTGAACCCGGGCCCCGGATGCGGCAAAGGCCTGACGGGCGGCGCCTGCGTAGGCAAGGGCCGAGACAGAATCTCCCTGGAGCCTGGCCAGCACCGCCTCCATCCGCAGTTCCAAGGAGCGCACGCCCGGATCGGGAGATCCGGAGGCCACCGTTCGTGCCATTTCCACCCCCTTCCTCACCGTTTCGATCTCTCCGGCGACCCCTCCCCAGACCACCAGCCAGTTGAGGCAGAGGAGGAGATCCCGTCGGGAGCCAGAGCGGGCCACGATGTCCGCCGCCCGCTGGAGGAGGCGCATGGCATCCCGAAGTTCCCCCCTCTGGCCAGCCACCACTCCCAGAAGCCTGAGACAATCGCTCTCCAGTACCGCGTCAGAGACGGCTCGAGCGTGACCCAGACCGGTTTCGCCGAGGCGTTGAGCCTGCTCCAGATCTCGAAGCCCTTCTGCTGCCAATCCAGCCAGATGAGCAGCCCGGCCCGCCAGACGGTGATCCCCCTTCTCCACCAGGGTCCATGCGGCCTGGGCCATCTGAAGGGCCTCCCGATACCGTCCTGCCTGGCGACGGATGCGGGAGCCCACCATCAGGAAGGAGGCGTACCGGGTGGGATCCTGATCCAGTCTCCCTTTGCGAAGGGCGATCTGGGCATGGGCCAGAGCGGTTTCTGCCTCGCCGATGGCCAGAGAGAAGAAACGCAATCTCGCTTCCGCCAGGAGGTGATCCAGGGCGAAAGCCCAATCCTCAGCGGCGAGGAGATGGCGGCCGATGCGCCCTCGGGTTCCGGGCATGGCCGGGTCCAGGTGGCGGGCCAGACCGGCCGCGCATTGGCGATGAATTCGGGGGGCCTGATTGCCCGCCTGGGCCAGGAGGGTTTCTCTCAAAAGCCCATGGTCGAAGGCGGCAGCCCCCGGTCCCGAATCCCGCCACAGCCCCGCCTCCAGGGCCGCCTCCCAGGTGGGGTCAAGACAAGCCAGGAGGTTTCCGTCTGCGACGGACAAGACCGCCTGGAGCTCCTCTCTCCGCACACCGTTTCCCAGGGCGGCGGCATGCCACAGAACCGCCTGGGCCCCTTCGGGGAGGGTGTGCAGTGTGGTGCGAATCTTCCGCTCCCACACCTCCTGGATGCCCTGGGGCAGGGCTTCCTCGCTGTATCCAGGGCGCAGCCGCAGGCCCCCTTCTCCAGGTTCCAGCGCCGATTCCCGCACCCAGGCATCCAACAATCGCAAGGCGAAAAGGGGATTTCCCTCGCTTCTTTCAGCAACCCGCCGAGCCAGGATCGGTTCCACCGCCAGGGTGCGGCGCACCAGATCCTGGGTCTGTTCGCTGGCCAGGGGGGGAATGGAAATCAAGGTGACTTCGGGGCGCTTTCTCAGAGCATCCACTGCCGCGGAGGGCTCTCCCCTCCGCAAGGTCCCCACCACCAGGGTAGGAGTGGTACGCAACCCCTGACCCTGCAAAAGGAATTCGGTAAACCTCGCCGCATCCTGCCCCCAATGGAGATCGTCCAGAAGCAGCACCGTGGGCCGATCCCGTCCCTCCTCCTCCAGCACCTCCTCCAGGACCCGCCAACGGGCCTCGGATCCCTCCAGGCTCAACCGGGACAGGCCTCCGGCGGCGGCGGATTCCCCAGAAGGATCCAGCAGGGCCAGGATGCGAGCCCCCCTCTCCCGGTGCTCCTCACCTCCTCCCAGGCGACCGAGTAGACGCCGCGCCCGGGGGAGCCCTGTCAGCCGATGTACTCCGTAGTGCCGGGCGAGGGCGGGGATCAGCCCGGTATCGGGAGCGTCGGGGAAGGGGGTGTGCAAGGCGGTGATGACTCGCGCCAATCCCTCCTCATGGGCCCTTTCCGCCAGCCAGAACGCCAGCCGGGACTTGCCGACCCCAGGGGATCCCTCCAGCAACACCACCCTGGCCCTTCCCTCCCGGTAGACCCCCTGCAAGGTGTCCCACAAGACCTCCTGAGTGGATTCCCTTCCGGTGAGCGGGGCTTCGCGCAGGGCAAACAGGCGCAACCCGGCTGCCAGCAGGGGAGGGGGTTCGGCCCGGGCGATCACCGGCCTCAGCACCGGAGGGAAGTCCTTGGGAGAGGCGGTGGGAAGAAGGTGGCGCCATGCCTCTCGGGCATCGGCAGCAAACTCAAAGCGGGCTCCCGGGCTCTTGGACAGAAGGCGGCGGATCAAATCCGGAGCCCCCAGAGGAAGTTCAATCCCTGGCAAGGGCTCCAAGGGAGGAAGGGGCTTTCTCAGGTGGGCGATGAGGATGGATTCGGGGCTGGGGCCGTCAAACGGAGTGCGCCCGGTGATCCACCTCCAGGCGATGGCCCCCACCGCATACAGGTCAGTCCAGGGTCCGGTGGCTCCAACCCCGGGATCCATCTGCTCGGGAGCCATGTAATGGGGGGTCCCCGCCAGATCCCCCAGATCATCGGCGGCTCCGGCCAGGCCAAAGTCCGCCAGCTTGAGGGAGCCCCGCCCCATTCCCGGTCTCATGCGGAGGATGTTGGCGGGTTTGAGGTCCCGATGAACCAGCCCTCGTGCATGAACGGCGGCCAGGGTCTCCAGAACCCGGTCGATGGCTCGGTGGATGTCGAGCCAGGTATCCGGAGGATGGGCTTCCAGGGAACCACTCCGGGCGACCTCCATGACCAGATACAGGGCGCCTTGAGGTAGAATTCCCATGGAAATCCTAGCATCTTCAGGGGAAACATCCCCATAGTCGTACAGGCGGATCACCCCGGGATGATCTACCCTCGCCACCGCTCGGGCCTCCCTCGCCAACCACTCTCGCCGATCTGCTCGATGGAGAACCTTCAGGGCCACCTCAGCTCCGGTGCTCCGGTGGATCCCCCGCCAGACGTTGCCCATCCCCCCTTCTCCCAGCAGAGACAGCACCTGATAGGGTCCCAGCGGCCATCCCTCCTCCGGCAGGGACGCACCCCGGGCCAATGGCACTGGAGGCGCTTCGCTGCGAAACCCCTCTCTCGGCGATCTCATGGGGGATGGAGCGGGATCGGCGTGGAGGGTGGCGGCGTCAGCGGGAAATGAGGAGGAGACCGGCGGTTTTCCTTTGAAATCAGGAGGGGACGGCGGGGGATGGAGGGTTTCCGACTCGATCTCCATCAGGCTGATGGAGGGAAGGGAGGAGTCGGAGAGGAAGGGGCCCGGCGCCCAAGGTGGGGGCGCCTCCGGGGTCAGGGTGGCGTCCTCGGGGCGCACCTCCACCTCGCGAGCGGGGCCGCGCACCATGCCCAAACGGCTGAGGGCGACGCTGAGGAATCGAGGGGGCTTCACCGGACTCTGAGTGGAAACACCGGGGTGCGACCAGGTGACAATACCACGGCCAGGGGGGTGGGTCCGTTGACGGCGTGCTCCTGCTGGCTCAGGATTCCCTCCACTTCTGGTCCTGAGGTTCCATGTCCGTTCTCTTTCCCCTTTCTCCTGGCCGTCCCCGAAAGCGGCGCCTGCCCTCGTGGGTGGCCTTGGGAGCGGCTCTCTTTTTTCCTTATGGAGAGGCTCGGGCCTCGGGAGGGGAGTCGGGAACTCAGGTGCTGCCGGTCCTCCTTGCCCTGTCGGTGATTTTGGTGGGAGCCAAGGTGGCCGGCCACTTTGCTGGGCGTGTTTCCCAGCCTGCTGTCCTGGGGGAGCTGGTGTTTGGCATCCTGCTGGGCAATCTGGCGTTGACCGGCTGGGGGGGCATGGCCTTCATCCACACCGATTCGACGGTGGCGGTCCTGGCGGAGCTAGGCGTGGTGATCCTCCTGTTCGAGGTGGGCCTGGAGAGCACCGTTTCCGACATGCTGAAGGTGGGGGCCTCCGCCTTTCTGGTCGCTGTGCTGGGAGTCATTGTGCCCCTGATTCTGGGATGGGGAGTGGGGGCCCTGTTCCTTCCCCAGGAGGGGACCTACGCTCATCTGTTCCTGGGAGCGACCCTGTGTGCCACCTCGGTGGGCATCACCGCCCGGGTCTTGCGGGATCTGGGGCGATCCCAGTCCCCTGAAGCCCGGATCATCCTGGGGGCTGCTGTCATCGACGATGTCCTGGGGCTGGTGATCCTGGCGGTTGTGGCGGGAATCATCCAGGCGGTGGATCAGGGTCAGGCCCTGCGTCTGTTGGACGTGGGGTGGATCATCGGCAAGGCAGCAGGGTTTCTGGTGGGGGCCGTGCTGGCGGGGTCCTGGCTGGCTCCCCGCCTTTTTCGGGTCGCCTTTCCGCTGCGCGCCCCCGGGGTCCTCCTGGCGGTGGCCCTGGCTTTTGGGTTCCTGCTCGCTTGGATTTCCGCCTCCATCGGCCTTGCTCCCATCGTGGGGGCCTTTGCCGCCGGGCTCATCCTGGAGGGGGTCCACTACCGGGAGTTTGTGACCCGGGATGAGGTGGAGTTGGAGGACCTGGTGCGGCCCATTGCCTGGCTCCTGGTGCCGGTGTTCTTCATTCGCATGGGGGCAGGAGTGGACCTGCGCAGCTTTGCCGATCCCCAGGTGGTGGGGATCGCCCTGGCCTTGACCGGGGCTGCGGTCTTGGGCAAGGGGGCCTGCGCCGCCGGAGTCCTGGGAGGGGCGGCCAGGAGGTTGCCGGTGGCGGTGGGGATGATTCCCCGAGGAGAGGTCGGCCTGATTTTTGCCGGCATCGGCCGCTCCCTGACCCTGAACGGCCAGCCGGTGATCTCCACTTCTCTGTTTTCGGCGGTGGTGGTGATGGTGGTGGTGACCACCCTCATCTCTCCACCCGCCCTGAAGTGGGCCTTGGGACGGGGAGTGGATGCCCCAGAGCCGACGTAGCTCCTGTTCGGGACGGGGTGCCGCCGGTCAGGCCACCACGCCCGCCTGTCGCAATTCCCTCTCCTGAGTCGAATCGATTCCCAATTCAGCAAGAACGGCCGACGTGTGCTCCCCCAGGGCCGGCGGGGGCAGGCGGACTTGACCGGGGGTCCCTTCCAGACGAACAGGAATGCCGGTCATCTTGATTTCTCCCAGGCGGGCATGAGCCATGGACACCACCATGTCCCTGGCCAGGATTTGGGGGTGGGTCAACACACCGTCCAGGGGTAGAATGGGACCTGCGGGAATCCCAGCCTCGTCCAGGAGGGTCATCCAATCCTCCACTGATTTTTGGGACAGCAGCGGGGCCAATTCCTCTTCCAGAGCCTCCACGTTCTCCACCCGAGAGGGATTGGTGGTGAAGCGAGGGTCCTCGGCCAGGCCGGTTGCCCCCAAGGCCCGGCAGAATCGCCTCCACAGGGAGTCGTTGGCGACAGCCACGTTCAGCCAGCCATCCCGGGCGGGAAAGGAGCCGTATGGGGCAATAGACAGGTGCCGGTTGCCGGTGCGGGGAGGAACCAGGCCGGCGTTGAGCACCGACCCTGCCAGATAGGTGAGGAGAGAGACCTGCCCATCCAGGAGGGAGGTGTCCACCCTCTGCCCCAGGCCGGTGCGGTGTCGCGCCAGGAGGGCCAGAAGGATGCCCTGAACGGCGTGCAGCCCGGCCACCACATCGGCGATGGAGGCTCCCACCTTGTAGGGAGGGCCGTTGGGCTCTCCCGTCAAGGACGGAATGCCCCCCATACCTTGGAGGATGAGATCATAGCCGGGACGGGGGCTCCAGTCGGGGTGACCATGCAGCCCAAAGGCGGAGATGGACGCCAGGATCAATCGGGGGTTGCGAGCGTGGAGGGCGTCCCAGGGAAACCCCAGCTTGTCCAGGGTGCCGGGGCGGAAGTTCTCCAGCAGCACATCGGCCCGGTCCACCAGCTTCCACAAGAGGGCCTTTCCATCCGGGTGCTTGAGGTCGATGGCAATAGAGCGCTTGTTGCGATTGACCGCCAGATAGTAAACCGCCTCCCCGCCGACGAAGGGGGGGCCAAACCGCCGGGTGTCGTCGCCGCCGTCGGGATTCTCCACCTTCACCACTTCGGCGCCCATGTCTCCCAAGCACATTGACGCGTAGGGCCCGGCCAGGATCCGAGACAGATCGAGCACGAACACCCCCTCCAGGGGAGGAGAGGATGCATCCATGGGAACCTTGTCCATCGTCCCTGGGCCTATCCCAGGTGCTTCTGAACCAGGCGACCCAGGCGAGGAACCGCTTCCTGGACGTGCTTCTTCCCCTGGGGACGAAGCTTGTCATAGGCGCTCTTCAGGGTCTTGTTGTCGCTGCGACGGGCCCGATCATCGGTCACTCCCAGGAGAGCGTCGGCGATCTCGGCGCTGCGCCGGGAAAAATAATCGGGGAGCCCGGGGGTGCGGCCATCGGCCTCCCAGGCGGTGTGAAAGGGGTCGATCCGGCTCACAAAGTCGTCCAGGAGGTGATGGACGGCGGTGGGGATCATCCCCGGCTTCAAGGCCTTGACGGTGGCGAAAACCCCCTTGACCAGGAGTCCGGTCATGCCCGACTTGGCGGCGACCTCCTCTTCAATCAGGCGAGTGCAGTCATCCACAATCATCTTTCGCTTTGCAGGGTCCTTGATCAGATC
Organism: uncultured Rickettsiales bacterium; assembly: GCA_964426935.1. Lineage (GTDB taxonomy): Bacteria > Myxococcota_A > UBA796 > UBA9615 > JAKLKC01 > CAYRTW01. The sequence continues at coordinate 10,266 of CAYRTW010000031.1, read as the reverse complement.
GCTCATGCCAGGCATTTGACCGTTCCTCGAAAGCCAGCCCTGGGGCCGGAAAGGGGGGCGTGGGAGCTCGCCTTGAGGCGAGGGCGGGAAGATAACATGGTCGCAGTGCCTTGGCGCCCTCACCTTCCCTGAGAACCGCCTGTTCCCTGCTCTTGGGGAGGCTTCCATCCTTTCTTTCCATGCCATCCTGGTTCATCATGCGCGCGCGTCGGCATCTGGCCGGCTTCAAGCCCTTCGCCTCAGGGAAGATTGACATGACCCGCTCCCACCTGACCGATCCCTTTGGTGCCCGAACCCCCTTCCAGACCGCCTCAGGAACCCGCCATCTGTTCCGGTTGTCCCGCCTGGCCGAGTTGGGCCTTGCCCCGGATCTGGATCGCCTGCCCTTCTCCATCAAGGTGCTTCTGGAGGCGGCGCTGCGGAATTGCGATGGGTTTCAGGTGACCGAAGAAGACGTCAAGAAGTTGGCGGGATGGACTCCTGCGGCCGGGCAGGAAGTGGAGATTCCCTTCAAACCGGCCCGAGTGATCCTCCAGGACTTTACCGGGGTTCCGGTGGTGGTGGACATCGCGGCGATGCGGGCGGCAGTGGCCCGATTGGGAGGAGATCCCAAGCGGATCAATCCCTTGGTGCCGGTGGATCTGGTCATCGACCACTCGGTGCAGGTGGATGAATTTGGGACGAAAGAGGCGGAGGCCAATAACGCCAACATCGAGTTCAGACGAAATCGGGAGCGCTACGAGTTCCTTCGTTGGGGACAGGCCTCCCTCAAGAACTTCCGGGCCGTTCCTCCCTCTACGGGTATCATTCATCAGGTCAACCTGGAGTATCTGGCCACCGGTGTCATGGTCAGCGAAGGGGAGGAGGGGATGGCCTGGCCCGATAGCGTGGTGGGCACCGACTCCCACACCACCATGATCAACGGGCTAGGGGTGCTGGGCTGGGGAGTGGGCGGCATCGAAGCCGAAGCGGTCATGCTGGGTCAGGCCTTGTCCATGAAGATGCCCGAGGTCATCGGGTTCCGCCTTTCCGGAGCGCTTCGCCCGGGAGTCACCGCCACCGATCTGGTGCTTACAGTCACCCAGATGCTTCGGAAGAAGGGGGTGGTAGACAAGTTCGTGGAGTTCTGTGGACCGGGGCTCTCCACCATGTCCCTCCCTGATCGAGCCACCCTGGCCAACATGGCCCCAGAATATGGAGCCACCTGCGGGTTCTTCCCGGTGGACCAGGAAACCTTGCGGTTCCTGAGGCGCACCAACCGTCCCGAGGCGCAGGTCCAACTGGTGGAGGCCTATGCCAGGGCCCAGGGGATGTTCCGCACCGATTCCAGTCCCGAGCCCCTGTTCACCGACATCCTTCATTTGGACATGTCAACGGTGGAGCCGTCCCTGGCGGGCCCCAAGCGTCCCCAGGATCGGGTGTCTCTGGATTCCCTAAAGGAATCCTTCCAGAAAGCCCTGATGGCCCCGGTCAAGGAGAGAGGATTTGGCCTCTCGGCAGGGGAGCTGAATCGTTCGGCGAAGGTGGAGCGCAAGGGCGCCTCTTCCACCGTCAGGAACGGGTCGGTGGTGATTGCCGCCATCACCTCCTGCACCAACACCTCCAACCCCTCGGTGATGCTGGGGGCCGCCCTCCTGGCCCGGAACGCTGTCGCCCGAGGGTTGAAGGTTCCCCCCCATGTCAAGACCAGCCTGGCTCCCGGTTCCAAGGTGGTTACCGAATACCTGAAGGATTCCGGGCTGTTGGGAGATATGGAGGCCCTGGGGTTCCATGTGGTTGGTTACGGCTGTACCACCTGCATCGGCAACTCCGGCCCCCTTCCTGAGGAAGTTTCGGGAGCCATCGCCGAGTCTGGGGCGGTGGCGGCAGCGGTGCTGTCGGGGAACCGAAACTTTGAAGGGAGGGTGCATCCCTTGGTGAAAGCCAACTACCTGGCCTCTCCTCCCCTGGTCGTGGCCTTCGCCCTGGCGGGGACGGTGGACATCGACCTCAGTCGGGATCCCCTGGGGAATGATTCTGCAGGCCGGCCGGTGTTTCTCAAAGAAATCTGGCCCGATGCCGCTGAAGTTGCCCAGGTGACAGAGCGTTCCATTCGCCCCGAAATGTTTGCCCGGAGCTACGGCAAGGTGTTTGAAGGGAGCGAAGATTGGAACCGGATCGCCCTGTCCTCTTCAGACCTCTATACCTTCGATGAAGCCTCCTCCTACATTCAGGAGCCCCCCTTCTTCACCGATCTGGCTCTTCACCCCAGCCCGGTCCTGCCCATTGTGGCCGCCCGAGCCCTTCTGATGCTTGGGGATTCGGTCACCACCGATCACATCTCCCCAGCCGGTGACATTGCTGTGGGCACCCCCGCCGCCCAGTTTCTTCAGGAGAATGGAGTGGCCCGGAGCGACTTCAACTCCTACGGGTCTCGGCGGGGAAACGATCGGGTGATGGTGAGGGGAACCTTTGCCAACATTCGCCTCAAGAACCTCATGGTTCCCGGAGTGGAAGGGGGGGTCACCACCCATCTGCCTTCGGGGGAGAGGATGAGCGTTTTCGAGGCCGCTCAGCGGTACAAAGAGGCGGGCGTGTCCCTGGTGGTGCTGGCCGGAAAGGAATACGGCACCGGGTCCTCCCGGGATTGGGCCGCCAAGGGCACCTTGCTCTTGGGGGTAAGAGCGGTGATCGCCGAGAGTTTCGAGCGCATCCATCGGTCCAATCTGGTGGGGATGGGAGTCCTTCCCCTGGTGTTTCAAGGAGGGCAGAACGCCGAATCCCTGGGTTTGACTGGCAGGGAAGTATTTGATTTTCCTGATGTATCAAACCTCTCCCCCCGGCAGGTTCTGGCCGTGAAAGCGACTCGCGAGGACGGAAGCGCCTTCACTTTCAACGCCCTGGCCCGGCTGGACACCCCGGTGGATGTCCACTACTACAACCACGGCGGAATCCTTCAGGCGGTGCTGCGGCAGTTGATCGCTGGCTGAGGAGACTTCCCGGCATGGCCCCTCTGTTGTTGACTCCTGAGGAGACCTGGCCCCTGCGCCGGGAAGTGCTGCGGAACGGGGATCCGGATGCCTCGCTGGAATGGCCCGGTGATCGGGAGCCTGGCAGCTTTCACCTGGGGTGGGAGCGGGAGGGGCTTGTCCTGGCCATCTCCACCTGGCACAGGGAGGATCTTCCCCATCAAGTGGGAATGGGATATCGCCTCCGGGGAATGGCGGTTTCTCCCGTTGAGCAGGGGGGTGGACTGGGGGGGAAGGTGCTTCGGGAAGGAATAGAGAGAGCCCGAGGGAGGGGGGCGGATTACCTGTGGTGCAACGCCCGGGTGAGGGCGGTTTCTCTCTACGTGCGGGCGGGATTTGCAGTGATTTCCCCGGAGTTTGAGATTCCCGGGGTGGGGCCTCATTTCCTCATGATGGTCCGATAACTCTCCCCGCTTCTCTCTGCTCAGAGCCGTTGCGGTCGGCGGCGGACCCGGCGAACTCCCGCCATTCTCAGAAGGAGGAAGAGACCCGCCAATCCCTCTTTTGCAGGAGGAAGAGATCCTGCGGCACATCCTGAACAGGCACCGGTGTAATCATCCCCGTTGGGAATGTCATCGTCTGCGGCGTTGTCGTCGTCGTCGCCGGTGGGGCTGGTGTCGTCGTCTGAAGAGGGAGTCGTGTCGTCATCGGCGGGAGGGGTGGTGTCGTCGTCGCTGGCCGAAGGGTCGAAGCCCACTTCCAGGACAGGGGCCACCCCTAGCCCAGCCTCCTTGGTGGAATAGTGGCTGGAGTTGGGATCGGTGGATACGATGGCGAAGGACCAGGCACCGTCCCCCGGAACCGCCGAGGTGACATCCAACTCGTATACCGAGTCTGGCGCCACGGTCCCCAGGGAGGAGAGGGGTCCCCCTGAAGTGGGAGGGCGGTTGTTCCACGTCAAGGTCTCCTCGTTCCATCCGGTGTCGGTGACCATGTAGATGGTGCCCCCTCCTCCTTCCGAGCTGGGATCGTTGGGGGTGTGGAGGCGGACTTTTGCTGAGGTCACATTGCCCTCGGTGCCCGCCACCAGGAAGCGGAGGTAGGTCACCTCCAGGTTGCCCCCGGCGTCGTCCCCGGACACGGTCATCTCCGGTTCGGCCCCCAGCACCGTGTTGCCGAAATCCCCCCCGATTCCGCAGGTGTCGTCCACGGCTACGGTGGTCAGCACGTTGCCGGTGATGGTGGTATCGCCGCCAGGAACGTCAGGGATCTCCTCGGCAGGGTCGGCTGCCAGGATCAGGTCCCGATACAGGGTCCCCGCCACTCCGGAATAATCGGCGGTCCAGTCGTGGAGGGGGAGCCACAGGTGTCCCATGCGGGTGTCCATTCCGGTCAGATCCAGGGTGATCAGGGGAACTCCATCCACGGCGAGAACAGCGACGGTGGGATCCCAGTCGATGGACCACAGATGCGCTCCCCCATCCCACCCGTAGTCGGTGTACCGAGTCTCGGCAACCAGGGCGGCAGGGTTGTCCCAGATCTTGAGCTTCAGGTCTCCCCATTCGTCAGGTCCATCATCCCCATAGGCCCTCACGTTGATGGCTCTCTCCGAGTCCCAGTGTCCTCCGTCGCTGAACAGCTCGATGAGATGCTGGTTGGCGTGTTGAAGGGATTCCAGGCTCAGGTTCTCGATCACCACCTCCACATGCCCCCGGTCCAGTTGTTGCCCCAGATCCCAGTGGAGCTTGGACTCTGAGTTATCGGCGATGAGAAACCCTGAACCGGTAAAGCTGCCTCCTCCGAAGTTCTCGGCGGCTCCCGCACCGGTGGCCAGGGATTCACAGAGCCATACGGTGTGGGACTGGGCCTCCGAGCAGGTCATGGCCCCGGCCGGAGCGGCGAGAAGGAGGAGGCCAGCGGATATGAAAGGGACGAGTGAAGACGGTCGCATGGGAAACCCTCCGCGTGTCGTGAAGGTATCACCGCCTGTCCTCGCCGGGTAGGGAATCTCCTCAGGGAGGGAGAGGGGATCAGGTTCCCGCCAGCAGATCCTCTGCGGTGAGATCGGGGGCGGCCTTTTCGTTTTCCCACTGAAGGAGCCCCAACTGCTGGTAGTGGGGGCGAATCCTGGGGCTCAGAAGTCCGATGCGCTTCAGGTTGGGAATGATCCGCTTGAACATGGTGCGCCGGAACGCCTCCATGTAGGGGGATTTGTTCATCTCCCTGTCCCATTCGGCGCGGGACATGGCGTGGGCGTAGTACTCGTCGTACAGCTCATGGGCCAGGAAGCGATTGCGGAGGAGGACGGCCATCTCAAAGGTCCAGTCCTCCCTCTCCCTTCTTTCGTTGGGGGACAAGGCCTCCTTGAAGTACCGCCCCACCGCCACCACTCCAAAATGAACGTGCCGGGCTTCGTCGGAGATCACCATCTTGAGCATTTCCCGAAGCAGGGGCTCCCTGGAGGAAAGTCGCAGGGTCCCAAAGGCCCCCAGGGCCAGGCCTTCGATGAGGATCTGCATTCCCAGGAACTTGATGTCCCAGCGGGAATCGCTCATCAGGGCATCGATGATCACGTAGAGGTTGTCGTTGATGGAATAGAGCTTGTTGAGCTTGCCGGTGAGATAGCGTTGAAACACCTCCACATGTCGCCCCTCGTCCACCACCTGGGTGGAGCCGTAGAACTTGGCGTCCAACCACTGAACGGCTTGGGTCACCTGGCACGCGGCGAAGAGGGCCCCCTGTTCTCCGTGGAGAAATTGGGACAGCATCCAGGCCACGGTGGCGTGCTTTTGGACCAGGATCTCCTTACGGGTCAGTCGCCGGAAAGCGGGGAGATCGCCGATGGGGAGCATCTCATCAAGGATGATGGGGACCTCATCGTTGAAGGGGTCAACGGTGATTTCCCAAGGAAGATCCTCTCCATTCCACTGCCCCTTCTTGGCGGCACCGTACAGGCGGAGAAGCTCAGGATCGTCGTGCTTGTACTCCCAGTTGAAACAGGCCCGAAACTCAGAAGGAATGTCGGTGCTGGTGCCGGTCTTTCCCTTCTCCAGCACGAACCCGCGCACCGCAGGCCCCAGTAGAGACAGGAGGACCTTGGGATCGTGAACGTCGGTCATGTCCCGCACGACCCCGGCGTTGCGAGCGGCGTTTCGAACCATGCGCCTCAACTGCATGAGCTACTCCTGGGTCGCCGTGTGGGAGGCGACAAGGGTGGGATGAAGGGCAGTTCCGCCCAGAAAGAGGGCCTTGACCAGAGCGGGGGTGTGATCGGTTCGACCCCATAAGGGCTCCCGCAGCAAACCAGACGCGGCGCGAACCATGGAGCCGGTGACCACCTGAAGGATGGCGGCTCTGAGCATGGAACGATCCCCCTCCGGCCTGCCTTCCCCATGGTGAAGAAAGCTCTCCATCACATCCAGGAGCGGGGCGACTTCATGAAGGAGGAGGGGTCGTCCGGGACCTTGTCCGTCGAGAAGTTCCCGCAGGACCAGTCCGGCAACGGCGGGCTGGCGGTCCAGAAAGGCCAGAAACCCCTGGACGACCCCCTCCAGTTGGGAGGCGAAGGGGAGGGGGGAGGAGATGGCCTGAGACAGGAGGTCTCCCAGGCGGGAGAAGGCTCGGTGGACCACTTCGGCGTAGAGATGGTCCTTGGAGGGGAAGTGATAGAGGAGGGAAGGGCGCCGGATTCCGGCCTCCCGCGCCACATCTGCGAGGCGAGCCGCCGCAAAACCTTTTCGACCGAACTCTGCCTCAGCGGCGGAGAGGATGCGGTCCCGGGTGGCGGTGTCCATGCCTGCGGCGGGGGGGCGAGCCATGCGGAGAGTTTATCTACTTGCGAGTAGATTACCAGTATTTTTTTTCAGCTTTCCCCTCGTGTAGAATGCCCGCTCCGATGCAATTCGGAAAAATTCAAGAAGATCAGGTACATGGAGATCAAGCCCCTCAAGGAGGCCATCACCCGCTCCCTTCCAGGCCCGGCCTGGCCCTTGGCGGAGCGCCTCCTGCAGGGGGGGCAGGTGGCCCAGATCAGGCAGGCAAAAGGGGAGACGGCGTTTCGGGTGGGAGATGGGCGGGGCAGGGCCTTCGAGGTGTTTCTGTGGGACGAAGAGGGAGCGTGGGAGTGTGGTTGCCCTGCTCCTGGAAAGGCGTGCATTCACGTCGCCGCTGCGTTGCTTCATTTGGAGGGGAAGGGAAATTCCATCTCGGCCCTGACGCCCGCATGGTGGCTGGAGAGGCGAGGGGAGGGGTTCCTGAGGGTCTTTCTGGTGGGGATGCGGGGGGAAGAGAGGGTGGATGCTCCATCTTCCATGCCCCTGACCGGAGAGGACGAGGCCCTTGGCCGCTGCTTACGGGACTGGAAGGAAGGCGAGGTGCCCCCAGCATCCCAGGAGAGGTTCATCAGGCTCTTGGCGGCCACGTCTTCTCCGGTGTGGTGCGAAGGGCAGAGAGTGGCGGTTCGAGGGGAGGCGGTGGCCCGGGTTCTTCACGTTCAGGCCGACTCGAAGGGCTGGTTTCTTTCGCTGGCCACCCCTCCTGAGGTCCGGTGGGTGGCTCCCGGTGAACCGGATATTGCCCTTCTGGCCGGGAATGGATCGGGGCCAGGACAGCTTCGCCCCTTGGGATGGGGAGGGCTGACCGAACTCCAGAGGCATCAATTGAGAGATGGACTGCACTTTGATGCCAGCGAAGGGGGAAGATTGGCGACTGAGGTCTTGCCCTCCCTCCTGAAGAGGCAGATTCGGGCGGTGGGGGACCTTTCCTCACTGCCCCAGGTGGTCCACGGGGACGTGCAACTGCGGTTGGAGGCCAAACCTCGACCTCCAGGGATGGAAGCCACGCTGCGGCTGGTCTATGGGGACCCCCCGGTGGCTCAGGTGGTGGAGGGGCAGATCCGACCATTGGGAGGTTCCCGGACCCTTCCTCAGCGGGACCTTCCGGCGGAGAAGCGCCTTGTGGACCTGGCAGCTCGGACCCTGGGCATGAGGCTGGGGGAAACGCGGCTCCTGGAGGGGGCCAGGGCGGCGTTTTTCCTGGCTCAGGCGGAGGAATCCCTCCCTGGAGTGTTGAGAGGAAAGGAAAAGCTGGGGGCTTGGAGAATCCACGAGGGGGTTCTGGCAGTCCGCCTGGGGGGAGAAGGGGAGGGATTGGGTTTTGAGGTGGAGGGAAGGAAGGTGGGCCTGGGCGTCGTCCTGGACGCATTTCATCGGGGAGAATCGCTGGTCCCCCTCTTGGAGGGAGGGTGGGTTCGCGCCCCCATGGATCTCCTGGAAAAGCACATCGCTCTACTGGATGCCCTGGCGGACGCCTCTTCGGAGGGAAAGGTGCCCCTCCATGCCCAGCCCCTGCTGGCGACGGTGGGGAGAGCCTTGGGCCTGGGAGTTCCTCCCGATCTGTCTCCCCTCGCGCACACCCTCTCCCAAGAAGGGGCGGTCCCCCAGGTTCCCCTGCCGGTGGAGTGGGTCTCTCCCCTGCGTTCCTACCAGGAGAGGGGATATCACTGGCTGCGCTTGCTGGGAGACCATGGCCTGGGCGGGGTGCTGGCGGATGACATGGGACTGGGGAAGACGGTGCAGATGCTGGTGGCCCTCCTGGCCTTTCGGGGAGAGGGCCCCGCCCTGGTGGTCTGCCCGACCTCGGTGCTGTTCAACTGGCAGGCCGAGGCCCGGCGCTTCGCCCCCTCCTTGAGTCAGGTGGTCCTTCATGGAGGAGACCGGGAGGTTCGCTATCGGGAAGCGGCGCGAGGGGATCTGTGCTTCACCACCTATGCTGTTCTTCGCCTGGATCAGGAGAGGCTTAGAAAAATGGAATTTGGGACGGTGGTGCTGGATGAGGCTCAGGCCATCAAGAATTCCCGCTCTCAGACCGCCGTCGCGGCCCGCAGCCTTGTCGCGAAACGGAGATTCGCCCTCTCCGGAACGCCGGTGGAGAACCGCCCCGCCGAAATATGGAGCCTCATGGAGTTCCTCAACCCCGGTTTTCTGGGGAGTGAGGAAACGTTCAACTTGCGGTTTGGAGGCTCCGGAGGAGGCAGCCCCTCGGCTCTCCAAGCCTTGAAGACCCGCCTTCGCCCCTTTGTGTTGAGACGTCGCAAGGCAGAAGTGGCTCCTGAACTGCCTCCTCGCACCGAGTGGGTGCTGCGGGCGGCCATGACACCTGGGCAGAAAGAGATCTACGACACCCTCCTGGCCTCCCGAGGGCGCCCCCTCCTGGGCCAGGTCGCTGCGGAGGGAATGAATCGACATCGCTTGTCGGTGCTCGCCCTTTTGACCCGATTGAGGCAGGTCTGCTGTCATCCGGCCCTGATCCCCGGGGGGAGCGAATCGCTGGGATCGGGAAAGGTGGACCTGTTTTTGGAGACCTTGGAGGAGGTGAGGGAAGAGGGGCATCGCGCCCTTGTTTTCTCCCAATTTACCGGCTTCCTGGATCTTCTGGAGCCCCTCTTGAGGCAGAGGGAGATCGATTTTCTCCGCTTGGATGGGAGTACGCGAAACCGCCGGGAGGTGGTAAGCCGGTTTCAGTCGGCGGAGGGCCCTCCCGTGTTCCTGATCTCTCTGAAGGCAGGAGGGGCGGGACTCAATCTGACCGCCGCCGATCACGTGTTCCACATGGACCCCTGGTGGAATCCGGCGGTGGAGGATCAGGCAACGGATCGAGCCCACCGCATTGGGCAGTCGAAACCGGTCATGGCCATCAAGATGGTGGCCGAGGGGACGGTGGAGGAACGGATTCTCCTGCTGCAGGAAAAGAAGAGGGGGGTGGCCGAGGCCATCCTGGGGCAAGGGGATCCCCAGCAGGTGGATCGACTTACCGAGGAGGATCTGGCCTGGCTTCTGGAGGTGGGCCCGGTATCACCGGCACGGGCGTCAGGCTCACCGGGGCTCTGAAAGCAGCCATTCCCTCGGTGATGGCCTGACGAAGGGCGGTGGTTTCGCCGGCGGGGACCTGGGTCGGCTGACTTTCCAGAGAGCGAAACAGCACCACTCGATCAGGAAACACCTGAGAAGACTGATGAATCTCCACACCATCGCGGGAGAGATCCACCACCGGCCAGGGTCCCATGCCCGAGGACGTCGCCCCCCGAATCTGAATCTCCAGGCGGGTTGTCGAGGACCCAAAGCGCAGATCAAAGGTGCGGGGGGGCCCGGCCACAATGGCGGGGAGGTGGGGAGGAGAGCCTTCCAAGGCTGGAGGGAGGCCACTGAGGAAGGTTTCACTGTGAAGGAGTCCCTCGGGGGTCGGCTGGAGAGCCCCTGGCACCATGAAGTCCGCCCGGATCTGCACTGGATCCCCTCTGCCGGTAGACGCTGTCGTATTC
>CAYRTW010000030.1:31895-34539 GCA_964426935.1 uncultured Rickettsiales bacterium | reverse complement strand
TATTTCGAGCCCCTGACCTTTGAAAGCGTGATGAACATCCTGGACGTGGAGAGGCCCGACGGGGTCATCGTTCAGTTCGGCGGCCAGACCCCCCTCAAGCTGGCTCTTCGCCTCCATGAAGCGGGAGTCCCCATCCTGGGCACCTCCCCCTCTTCCATTGACCTTGCCGAGGATCGCAAGCGGTTCGAAGCCCTGGCCAGGAGCCTGGGAGTCCGCCAGCCTCAAGGGGACACCGCTCGGGACATCGACGGCGCGGTGGACGTGGCCCGGCGCATCGGTTTCCCGGTCCTGGTCCGTCCCTCCTATGTCCTGGGTGGACGGGGAATGGCCATCGTCTATGACGAAGTTCAGCTCAAGGAATACATGGAAAGGGCGGTGGCCATCGATCCCACCCGCCCGGTGCTTATCGACGAATTCCTGGAGAACGCGGTGGAGGTGGACGTGGACTGCGTGGCCGACCACCAGGGGGATGTGGTCATCGGCGGCATCATGCAGCACATCGAAGAAGCGGGAATCCACTCGGGAGACTCGGCCTGCGTCCTCCCTCCTGAGACCCTTCGTCCAATGATTCTTCAAGAAATCCGAGCCACTACGGTGGCCCTGGCGCGGGGTCTTCAAGTGGTGGGCTTGATGAACACCCAGTTCGCCATCCAGGGGGACAAGGTCTTCGTGCTGGAGGTCAATCCCCGGGCGAGCCGTACCGTGCCCTTCGTTTCCAAGGCGACGGGATGGCCCCTGGCCAAGATCGCCGCTCGGGCGATGGCCGGCGAAACCCTTACCCAGATTGGTTTTTTGAAGGAGCCCACCCCGGCGCACGTCGCCGTCAAGAAGGTGGTCCTCCCCTTCCGCAAGCTCATGGGAAGCGACTCCCTCCTGGGGCCGGAGATGAAGAGTACTGGAGAGGTCATGGGCATTGACCGCTCCTTCGGCATGGCTTTCGCCAAGGCCACCCTGGGAGCGGGGGAGTCCCTTCCCCTCACCGGCTCGGTGTTCCTCTCGGTAAACGACCGGGACAAAGAGGGGGTCATTCCCATCGCCAGGGCTCTTCACCGCATGAAGTTCCGCATCGTGGCCACGGCGGGAACGGGAGCCGTCCTCCGCAAGGCGGGCGTGAGGGTGGATGGGGTCTACAAGGTGACCGAGGGGCGCCCCAATGTGGTGGATCTGGTGAAGAATCGGGAAATCGACCTGGTGATCAACACCCCCCTGGGCAAGGAGTCCCGCCATGCGGAGAGGGCCATCCGCCAGGCCGCCCTCCAATACAACGTGCCCTGCATCACCACCTTGTCTGCTGCCTCAGCGATGGTCACCGGCATTGAAGCCATGAGCGACGCCGCGTTCTCGGTGCGAAGCCTCCAGGAGTTCCACAGCCAGAATTGATGCGCGCTTCATCCTTTTCCACCTTGGCCCTCCTTCTCGCCGGACTCCTCTCCTGCCGCACCCTCCCCTCGGTTCCCGACGCCCTCCCCACTCCAGGGAGAGTGGAGGAATTCCTGGAGGGGAGGGACCTGCGCTGGGATCCCCTGACCCATCCCCTTCGAAAGGAGATCTGGTCAATCCACCGGATCATCCGCTCTGCCGCCGACTCGGGGGCCCGTCCCGAGGAGGATCGATGGATGAGCGTGGCCTTCCATCAGGAGCGTTCCATCGGCACCGCCGGCTACCTGATCCGCGTGTCCATGGAGGTCCTCGCCGGAGCCCCTTCGTTTGCCGGCCCACTGGGGGAGCTCCGCTTCGATCTCCGGGGAACCTGGATGACCACCTCCCTGCCTGAACCATCCCATCCCTCCGTTTCCGGCCCTTCCCGCGTGCCTCCCACCCGGCCCCTCCCTGCCGGAGCCACCGACTCTTCCCACACCCGCTCCTTGCATCGCTACCTGGATCAGGCCCTTCTTCCCCTTCCCCATCGACGCACCCAGGTGGGACAGACCCGCTGCGAGTCCACGCTGGTTGACGCCTCAGGCCACCCTCTGTCCCCCACCTCCGAGCTGCGAGCCTGGAGGGCGGACACCTGCACCACCTTCACCTGGCAGGGGGAACTTCTGTGCCGCGCCCTCCAGCGAGTTCCCCATCCTGAAGACGCCCAGCGCTTCCTGGCGGGGCTCTATTCCGAAGCTCCTGCCCACCGGGGACGGATTCCCGATGCTGAAACCCTGGCCGACATCGACCTGGGTCAGAGAGGTCATGCCTGTGTCGATCCCAAGACCTTTGACTTGATGAGTGCGTCCTACACGACTCGCACTCCCATCATCTCGGAGGGAAGGGTCATGCTGGTGACCGAGGAAGCGGACCTGGAGTCCTCGGTGGAGGTGGGGGAATCCTTCCGTTGAGGGGCAAAGAGAGGTGACCGAGCGGCCGATGGGCTATGATCCAGCCATGAAACGCCCTTTCCCTTGCCTCAGCCTTCTCTCCCCGTCTCTGCTGCTTCTACTGGCGATGGGGGGGTGCGATCCCGAGCCCTCTAACGGTGATGACGACGCCGTGGACGACGACTCCACCCCCGTCGCCGATGACGATTCCACCCCCGTCGCCGACGACGACTCCACCCCCGTCGCTGACGACGACTCCACCCCCGTCGCTGACGACGACTCCACCCCCGTCGCTGACGACGATTCCACCCCCGTCACCGACGACGATTCCACCC
>CAYRTW010000030.1:0-31795 GCA_964426935.1 uncultured Rickettsiales bacterium | reverse complement strand
CCGACGACGATTCCACCCCGGTTGCCGACGACGATTCCACCCCGGTTGCCGACGACGATTCCACCCCGGTGGATGTGAACGAGCCCCCCTCCACCCCGGGAGTGGCCATTGATCCTGAGGCCCCCACCACCGATGACTCCCTCCTTTGCCTGGTCAGCAGTCCCTCGGTGGATCCCGACGGGGACCCCGTCTTCTACGCATTTTCTTGGTGGGTGGATGGGACGGAGGCAGGAATGGTCGACGCCATGGTCGATGCTTCCCTTCTCGCCCCAGGTCAGGTGTGGACCTGCCGGGTGACTCCCAGTGACGGCGAGCTAGCGGGACCGGCAGGGGAAGCCTCGGTCACCATCTCCTCTCCTCCCGAAGGCATGGTCCCCGATTTTCACCTGGAGGACATCAACCTGAACTCCTCCCGATATGGGGAGATGGTTTCGCCCCGGGACTACCTGGAGCAGGTCTCCGGCTGGTACTTCTCCCACGCCACATGAAGCTATTGCAGTAGCCAGTTTGGCTACCTGGACACCATGCAGGCCGAGCTCATGGAGGAGTTCCCGGGGATTCCGGTGCAGCTTCTGGGAATCAACGCGGTGGGGTACGAATCCGGCAACGACTCCATCACCTCGGGAAGGGTGCTGCCGTGGATGCAGGACACCGAGGAAATCGACGTGTGGGGAAGCTGGGCGGTGACCTGGCGGGACGTGGTGCTGGTGAACGGGGCGGGAGAAAAAGCGGGGGTCTACAACCTCACCGAGCACAGTCTGGCCACTGCCGAGAACTACGAAGAGCTCAAGAACTGGTTGGTGGAGTTGGCGATGGTGGAGTGAGCTGCCCCTATCGGGCCATCAGAAAGGACAGCAGCCCCCCCAGCAAGGCCAGCCCTCCCGTAAACATGAATATCAAAAAAGCGATGAGACATCCCGCTGGCGAGGGCTGTTGGCGAGCGGTGGCGACGGTGGAGGTGGTCAGGGCCTGGGTGCGTTGGAGGGAACCTGAGTCGATGGACTCCCGGTCGACGATGATGGCCTGGGGAGGGAGCAGGGGAGTCTGGGGTTCCATCCCTTCCACCCGGCGGATGGCGGTGCCCAAGGCCATGACCTCAATGAGGCCGGGGGCGATCTCCTGGATCAACAGCTTGTTGCCGATGACCCTCTCCGCTCCCACCTCTTCGGCCTCCCGCCTCACCAACTCCAGGCAATTCTCCCGGGCCTGATAGATGAGGGAGGTGATCTCCGGCAGTTCTCCATGGTTGATGCTGCGAACCATGGCGGAGAGGCCGGAAACCAGCCCCAGGGAGTAGACCGAGGTCGCCATCACCAGGCGCACCGGCGACCAACCCAGGCGGGCCAGGTTCCAGAGTTCTTCCCCGGTGAGCTCCGAGGTCACCACCTGCTCGGGACGCACCGCTCCCGAGCTGAGGCGGGGGTGGTGGGAGGCCGTTCCTGTCATCAGCAGTTCGATGGTGCCAGGGCCAAAGGGGAGCATCTTCACGGTGATGTCCACCACGGCGTTGGCTCCGGCTCCCGCCGCCTCCTGTTGCAAGCGACGCAAAGCCAGGTGCCTGATTTCATTGTACATCTGGGAGAACTCACTCACCTCTCCCCGGGCGATGGTCCGGAGCTGGCCGATGAATCCCCTCCCCAGCCCCAGGGCGTAGGCCACGTTCCCCATCGCGAAGCGGATGGGCAGATAGCCGGCATCCACCTGACAGAAAAGATCCATCCCCGAGGCGGAGGTGGAGAAGACACGGCCGCTGGAGGGCCCTCCGTGCACTCCAGTTCCCTGGGCCAGGAACTCGGTGTATCCCGCCAGGGTGCGAAGCTCGCTGGTGACCGAAGTCACCCCGGTGGAGCCGTGGCGCTGGGCCTCCTGCTCCATCCTCTGGATGGCGGCGTGACGCCCTTCGGAGATCATGGAGGTGATGGCGGTGATCTCCCCTCCCACCATGCTGCGACCAATGGCCCCCAGGGCCCCTCCGATCCCCAGGGAATACACGCTGTTGCCCACCACGATCTCACCGGGCTCCAGCCCCTTCAGGCTCAAGCAGTAGATCTCGTTTCCCGACATGCCCGAAATCCGCATCTGACTCCTTTGTTCTGCCCCGACGTGGCGTCAGGACGACCCGGTCCCTCCCCGGCACCGGAGGGATACAATGAAATGCCCCTGACGTGCTCGCCGATGAGAAGTTTTCATGCCCAGGTCCCCCGTCCTCCTCCTGGTACCCTCATGCCTCCTGTCCCTCCTGGCCTGTGTCTCTGAAGGC
Organism: uncultured Rickettsiales bacterium; assembly: GCA_964426935.1. GTDB lineage: Bacteria > Myxococcota_A > UBA796 > UBA9615 > JAKLKC01 > CAYRTW01. Next base: position 29,535 of record CAYRTW010000030.1, on the reverse strand, counting down.
CCCGGGGAGGGCAATGACGACGACACCACCACCGTCCCCCACCTCGGTGAAGCAGAGTTCCACGTCTCCCACTATCAGTTGGACCTGGAGCTCCCCAGCCGGGAGGCCGAGGCCCTGCTGACGGTGGAGGTGGACTCTCCGGGGGATTGCCTGACCCTGGACTTTCACGGGGCTCCCCTCACCGTCTCCCTGAATGGAGAGGGGGCTCGGGGAGTGCTCGCCGATGGGCAGACCCTCTCTGCCTGCGATCCCAGCGAACTGGGGTGGGAGGAGGGACGCACCCTGTCCCTGACCGCCTCGTGGATCCTGGAGGAGGAGACCTGGTCCCCCTCCCAGGTGGGATTCTCAGTCACTCCCGACAGCAACGGCGAAGAGGTGAGCTATCTCCTTTCCTGGGTGGGTCAGTGTGGCCGCCTCCTGCCCTGCGAGGCCACCCCCTCCTCCTTCTCCACCTGGACCTTCCGGGTTCGGGCCCCCGGCCAGAAGGTCCTCTGTCCCGGCGAGCTCTCTTCTGAGGGAGATGAAACCACCTGCGAGTTTCCATGGGAGGGGGGCCCCGCCTACTCCACCCTGGGAATCCTGGCGTCTTCGGGATGGGAGGAGGTGGCCTTGGGGGACTGGAACGGGATCCGAGCGGTGCTGTGGGACGTGCCCGGATCGGGAACGGGGGACGACCTGGACGCCGACATCGCCGCTGGCTTCCTGGAATTCATGGAGGACACCTTCGGCCCCTACCCCTATGGGGAGGAGCTTCGTTTCGTGGTGGCCCCCACCTGGTGGGCGGGTTTCGAACATCCCGGAAACATCGCCCTGGCCGAGGGCCTCGCCGGGGGACTGGGCTATCCCTACCCCCTCATGCACACCACCCTCCACGAGATCGTCCACCAGTGGGCCGGCGACCTCACCACCCTCGCCGACACCTATGACTTCGTGTGGAAGGAAGCCATGGCCGAGTACCTGAGCTTTGTCTACGAAGATCAGTCCGTGGGGGAAGACGTCTCTTCTCGAACTTCCGGAAATTGGAAGAGCTACAGCGAGGGGGCGGAGTTCTATCTGGTCCCCGAAGAGGAGCCTCCCCTCCAGGATTATTATGGCGATGTCTATGGCCCCGGCCCCTTGATCCTGTTCCGACAGATGGAGGGGCTCTTCAGCCGAGAGCAGGTCCTGGCCGGTCTCCAGCAAGTGCTGGGCAGCCAGAGGAGCCTCTCCATCCCCGAGCTGCAGGCGGCACTCGAGGACAGCACCGGCGCCGAGCTGTCCCTGTATTTCGAGCGGTGGGTCTATGGAAGCGGAGCCCCCTCCTGGCCAGAGATCGAGGTGAACCTCACCCCGGCAGGGGAGGGAATGCAGACGGTGGAGACCCTCCAGAGCAACGCCGATGGCCTGACTCGTCCCTGTGCCTTTCATGTCCGGTTGACCGGGGACGGAGGGGAGTCCCTGGACGTGCCGGTGAGCTTCCCGGTGGATGGTTCCGCTGCGGCACCTCAGGAGGTGGCGGTGGATTTCCCGGTGACCGGAGTGGAGATCGATCCCTTCCACGAGGCCCTCGTCCAAGACGGCTCGGGGATCGGACTGACCGGGAGCCCCCGGCGGAACCCCTGGCTGGCCGAGGAAGCCAGGAGGTGGTAGCGCCGCCCCCTACTCCCCTCTCTGTGCCCGAACCGCTTCCCTCATGGCCTCATCCAGATCGCCGCACCGATAGCCCAGCTCCTTTCGGGCGTCGGAAGCGGAATAGTGGAAGGCCTCGGTCATGAACCGGGCCCAGGGCAGGGGACGCACTCCCGACTCCCGCCCGGTCCACTTTTCCCAAGCCAACAACCCGGCCGAGGCCCCCAGGACGGCGCTACGAGGGAGGGTCCATACCCGCCTTTCCCGCTGAGCCACCCGAGCGAAACGTCGAATGAACTCCGTCCAAGACAGGTTTTCATCCCCCACCAGGTAGCGGGAGCCGGGTCTACCGTTCTCCAGGCTGGAAGCGATGGCCTCCCCCAGGGCCACGGCGCTCATGAAGTTGCTTCCCCCGGGAATGGAAAGAAGGGGCCAGGAGGAGCCTACCCACCGGGCCATTTCGTCGGCCAGAGAGGGGCGCCCCCGGAGGGTGCCCACGATGAAGGGGGGCTGGACGATGGACAAGGACAGGCCCTGACCCACCACCGACAACACCCTCTCCTCCGATTCCAGGCGACTGCGGATGTAGGGATGGACGGCGGCCAGGGAGGGCCGAAGGGCGTGGTAGAAGGAGGTCACGAAGACTCCCCGCCTCACCCCCACCCTCTCCGCTGCCGTAAAAAATCGCAGGGGGGCCTCCACGTTGACCTGCCGGTAATATTCCCAGGAAGAGCCCCGGGGCATCACCCGGTAGTCAGTTCCCGCGGCGTTCACCACCCCGTCAAATCCGTTCAAGACGGGTTCCAGATCCCCTGATTCCAGGTCACCCGCCACAAAGGAAGCCCCCTGGGGGAGGACTCCCAGGGCAGGAGGACGGCGAGCCAGGAGCACCACCTGATGGCCACGGCGAAGAAGCTCCACCGCTGCATGACGACCGATGAGGCCGGTGCCTCCCGCGACGAGGACGCGCATGAGGGCTCCCTGAGGTGGAGGGGGACGGGGAGGAGGAGTCTATCAGGGGCGGAAAGGTGTCCGTAAGGCCCTCATTCTCCAACTCATGCAGGATGGGAAAAGCCAGTGCTCGAGAGGGAGTTCGGGCGGGAATGAGGAGAAGTGACGATGAAGAAGACGAAGGCCAATCCCCTTGGGGACATGTTTGTAAGTTACTCCCACCACGCCAGGGAAGCGGTGGCCTCCCTGATTCACTACCTCGCCGATCACGGGATCCCCTCCTGGTGGGATGAAAAGAACCTCCACGCGAACCACATCCCTACCCAGATTGACGGCGCCCTCACCGGGGAAAACACCGCCGGGATCATCCTGTGGGTGACTCCCGAGGTGGAGCATTCGGACTTCATCCTGTCTCGGGAGGCCACCCCGGGGATCCTCCGCGCCCAGGCCGATCCCAAGAACTTCATTCTTTTGATGGTGGCGGCCGGGGGCCTGAACCGGGAGGGGGCGGGAAGGATTGCCGGCGCGAAGATCCCTGGGATCAATCTGAACGAGTGGAAGTGGGTAGAGGTCCGTGAAGGAAAGGAGGAGAAAGCTCACCAGGAGATCGTCCGGATGCTGCTCCCGGCTCGCTTGGAGAGGAGACCCGACAAGAAGTTCGTTACCCTCTCCATCAGCACCTTTCCCAACACCCGTCCCGAACGAGTCTCCATCATGCTGGACTGGCGACGCCACTTCCCGGGGGGGAGACTGGCTGATGACCCGGCGGTCTGGCAAACGACCCTTCTTCCCTCCCTGTCCCGCATTCATGGAGCCATTCGCGACACGGCTCCGGGGGCAATCGTTGAACTATTGGGGAATCCCTCCCTCTCCGCCTCCTTCGCAGCGGGAATCGAGTTTCGAAGCGTGACCCGTACCAGGGTGGTCTGGAAGCAATGGAATCGGAGTGGAGTTTCCGCGGCATTCAGCCGAGAAGAAGAGGGCGTCGACAGCGGGTTTGGCGCGGTGTTTGAGGAGGGAACGGAGCAAAACGGGGAGCTGCTGGTGGGAGTTTCGGTAGGTCGAGATGTGACCCAAAAGGCCAAGGAGCTGCTCCGATCGGTTCCCGTGGCCGGGATGGTGTGGATTGCCCCTCGACCGGATCAACTTCCCCTGGGAGATCCCAGATACCAGGCTCTTTCTGCCGCCGAAGTCAAAGACCTCTCCGAACGCGTCATTACCGCCATCGACCAGGCCAAAGACCGGTGGAAAATCTACAACACGGTCCACATCGCCATCGCCGCACCCTCGGGGCTGTGTTTTCTCATCGGACAGTTGCTCAACACTTTCAACAACTTGACCGTATACGAATTGATCAGTGAATCGGCGTCCTACTTCCGCTCGGTCTCCATCCCCGTCTCCACCCCCTGACTACTCCACCCTCTCGATCTCCGCCCCCAGCGCTCCCAGCCGGGCGTGGATGTTCTCATACCCCCTCTCGATCTGGCCGATGTTGCCGATCTGGGAGGTCCCCTCGGCGGCCAGGGCGGCGATGAGGAGGGCCATGCCGGCCCGGATGTCGGGGCTCTCCATGCGGGAGGCGGTGAGGGGAGAAGGCCCCACCACGATGGCCCGATGGGGATCGCACAGGACGATGCGGGCCCCCATGGCGATGAGCTTGTCGGAGAAGTACATCCGGGATTCGAACATCTTCTCGTGAATGAGGATCGTCCCCTCGCATTGGGTGGCCAGCACCAGGGCAATGGAGGTGAGATCGGCGGGGAAGGCCGGCCAGGGACCGTCGTCGATCTTGGGGATGTGCCCTCCCACATCGGTGTGCACCCGCCGCTCCTGATGGGCAGGGACGAACAGGTCTTCTCCATGAATTTCCACCTTCACTCCCAACCGATCAAAGCCGATGAGGGTGGACCTGAGGTTGCGGGGGCCCGCCCCTTCGATGGTCAGGGCAGAGCGGGTGGCGGCGGCGAGGCCGATGAAGGAGCCCACCTCGATGTGGTCGGGCTGGATGCGGAACCGGGCCCCGTGCAGCCTCTCCACTCCCTCGATGTGCAAGATGTGGGTGCCAATTCCCGAGATGTGAGCCCCCATGGCGTTGAGGAGACGGCAAAGGTCTTGGACGTGGGGCTCGGAGGCGGAGTTCTCCAGGAGGGTGTTTCCCTGGGCGAGGACGGCGGCCATCACCGTATTCTCGGTGGCAGTTACCGACGGTTCATCCAGAAACAGCTCCGCCCCCCGCAGGCGCCCCTCGACCACAATGTCATACCCGCTGCCCACCTCGATGCGGGCCCCGAGTCCAGTCAACGCCAGAAAATGGGTGTCCACCCTCCTCCGACCGATGATGTCCCCTCCAGGAGGGGGCAGGGAGATGCGCCCCACCCGGGCCAGCATGGGGCCGGCGAGGAGGATGGAGGCGCGGATTCGCGAGGAAAGATGAGGATCCACGCTGCCATCCCCCAGGTCCTTGGCCCGAATCCGCACCGTTCCATCGGCGTGCCGCCAGGCCTCCGCCCCCACGCTCCGAATCAACTCCAAAAGGGTGTCCACGTCCCGAATGCGGGGGATGTTCTCCAGGACGACCTCCTCCTCGGTGAGCAGGGCGGCGGCCAGCACAGGCAAGGCGGCATTCTTGTTGCCGGCGGGGACGATGGTGCCGGAGAGGGGGCGAGAACCCTTTACGATGTAGCTGGCCATGGAGGCTCCAAGGAAGAGGTTCAGGAACGGGGTTGGAGAACCGTCAGGAAAAGGAGGGGTTAGAGGAGAGGTTTCAGATGCTCCATCACCGCTGAAACCCCCTTCTTGGCGTCAAACCCCACGGTGCGGCTGCGAATGCTGCCGGTGCGGTCGATCCAGAAGGCGGTGGGCAGTCCCTTGGTGTCGAAGCGGCCCATGATCTCCTGGCGGGGATCGAGGAGCACCGGAAAGGGAAGGCCCAGCTTCTCCGCCATGGCCTTCCCCTTCTCCGGATCCTGGTCCACGTTCACCGCCAGAATCTCCAAACCTTTGCTTTTCATCTGAGAATAGACCTGGGCCAGCACCGGCAACTCGGCCTTGCAGGGCGCGCACCAGGAGGCCCAGAAGGTGAGGATCACCGCCTTGCCGGTCAAAGAGGAGGAGGCAAAAGACCCTCCCCCCAGGAGGCTCCCGGTGAAGAACTGGAGGGGGTCCCCCACCTTGCCACCGGGGAAGCGAGGGAGGCCGGATTTGCCCTCGGGAAGAGGACCGGAGCAGCAGCGGAAGCCCAAGGAGCGATCCCCGGCGAGGTCTGGGGGGACGTCGTCCTTCCAGTATTGGCACCTCGCCGAGTCTCCTGAAAAATACGAGCCTCCCACCACCCCCGCCTGATCGGGGGTCAATCCCACCCACTCCTTCACGTTGCCATGGAGGTCGTAGAGCCCCGAGTCGGTGCGGCATTCGGGATGGATTCCGGTGGCCAGGGTGCGGGTGTCCTCCTTGGGGCGGGAATCGGCACAGGCTCCCGACTGGTAATTCTCTCCATAGGCGTACTGGCGCCCCTCGTTCCAATCGTCGTTGAACAGGCCATTGGCGTTGGCATCGGTGATGGCGTGCCCCGAACAGGCCCCCATCCACTCCTCCTGGGTACACAGGCGCATCCCCGCCATTTCACAGGCCGCCTTGGCCTGGTGCCAGGAGATTCCCGAAGCCGCCGCCACCCCCGGTTGGGACAAGGCCTTCCCCCCTTGGATGGACGCTTCATAGGCGAACATGGACAGGGGACCCCGAGGGCCGGGAACGGTGATGACCGCCGGCCCGGCAACGGGGGGACCGATGTGCTCCTGGGACAGGGTCACCTCAAAGTCCACCTGATCCTTGCGAGCCAGTTCCGCTTCCACCACCGCCGACAGCACTTCTACCGGCTGGGCTCCCGAGAGCTGGCGGCCATTGATGAACAGGGTGGGGGTCCCCTTCACCCCCAGCTCCGAGCCGTAGCGGGCGTCCGCCTTGATTTTCTCCAAGGAGCGAGGATGGGAAAGGCAGGCCTCAAAGGCCTCCATGTCCAGGCCGGTCTTCTCCGCATAGCCCTGAATGTCCCCTGCCTTGAGGCGACCGTTGTTGCGAAAAAGGGCGTCGTGAAGGGGCCAGAAACGTCCCTGCTCCTCGGCGCAAACCGATGCCCGAGCGGCACCGCAAGCATAGGGATGCATGTCCTTGGGAACTCCGGTGTCGTTGCAGGCGGAGTGCATGGGGAAGTGGAGGAAGGCCACCTTGACCTGCTCCGGGTACTTTTCCTGGAGCTGTTCGATGTTTCCGCTCAGTCGCTTGCAGAACGGACACTGGAAGTCTTCGAACAAGGCCACGGTGATGGGGGCCTTGGCAGAGCCGGAAATCGGGGTGCGGGCGGGGAGGGTCAGGGTGCGACGCTCTCCCATCAGCCGCACCTTCTTGATCTCCTCCTCCCCCTTGAGGGCATCGAGATCGGTGATGGGCCGAGCGGGGGAATCGGAAACCCCCTGGCCGAGGGCAGAGGAAGAAACGGCCGTCGGTCGGGTGGCTGCGGCTGCCGCCTCGGCGATGTACCCCTGCTTCTGGAGATTCTGGGCCAGGGCCGCCACGGTGAACACCAGCAGCCCGGTAATGGTGAGGAAGGCCAACGCCCTCCCCTCCTGCTTCAACGCTGGCGACACCGAGGCCAGGGAGTCCTTGATCGGCCTCTCCAGAACCCACAAGGCGACACCCAGCAGAGCAAAGTGAACCCCGTACAGACCGATGCAAAACAGGCACACCGCCTTCAACACCAGGGTGGAGATCCCCAGCAAGAACAGCGACAGCAGGGAGGTGAGGGAGCCAGCAAGCAGGGTCAACGACCAGGCGGCCTGGGTCCTCCGCCACCACAGGAGAAAAAGGAGGCCCAGATAGGTGGGCAAGGCGTAGGTGGCGATGGGAATGCCCAGAAAGCGGGCGTAATCGGAAGCGTTCACCGCATCGCAATTGACCGTCTGGGACACGTTGCACAGGGCCAGTCCTCCTTGGCCACCGTAGAGGACGGCGTTGTGGTGATGCACCAGATAAGCGGCCAGAGCCAGTCCCAGAAGAAGGAGGGGGGTCAGGATCAGGCGGCCGGCTCCTCCCCGGGTCCCCTCACCGAGAGGCGCGACAGGGGGCCTGGCGGGCACCGGCAGGGAGTCCAAAGAAGGAACCAGCGCCTTTCGGGGGGCCAGGGACTCGGCGGGACCTCCCGGCCTTCCCTTTCCCTTGTCGTCGTTGCGCGAACCCTTGCGGGCCATTCACACCTCCCGTGTCTGGTCTCTTCACCCCTCCGGTGAAGATTCTCTTCTGGAAAGGGCGAGGGGCGATTCATGCCCTTGCGCCGCGACTAAAGCAAGCCCCGGCGACGCCTCACCACCCAGTCCGCTGACAGACAGACAGCCAGGAGCAACAGCAGCCCTCCCCGATTCCACAAGGGGCGGGTGCTCCTCTCGGTGGAAGTGAGATTGCGGGGCCCCGGCAGGGGGATGTCGGCGAGGGAGACGGAAAGATCGGATGCCGTGCCGGAGGTGGCGTCAGCGATGGCTTTCAACAGGTCGGGACGGGCTTCGGGATGGAGGAGTTCTGCCGCTTTCTCGGTTACCGAGAAGCGGGCCTCCGAGACCCCCGCCTCCCCGGGGAGGGAGGGGACCTTCACTGTGATTCGTCGAGTCCCCACCTCCTTGGCGGTGGTTTCCAGGATGAAGGTCCCCGAAGCATCGGTCTTCCCTGAAAACGCCTCGGGTGAAGAGCCGTCCAGGGCCCCGATCACCCCCTCGAGGCCCGCCTCAGGAAGGGGGGCATAGGAAGCGCTTCTCACCCTCACCTCCACCCGCACCTTCTCCCCCAGGAACTGATTCTCCGGCTCGGGAAGCACCTCCACCTGCTTCTGTTCCACATCCCTCACCAGCCAACGAATGGAGTCCTGCCAGAAACGAGACCAGGCGCGGGAGGAAGGGGCCTCCTTGCTCATGGCCCATCGCCACGAGGAGTCCGTCCCCACCGCCAGGGTCCTCCCCTTGCCCGCGCTTCGAGCCGCCATCAAAAGGGGCCCCTCCCGGGAGTCCACCCGGGCCAGGGCCACTCCCCCCTGTGCCAGGGTCCCCAGATCGTTCCACCCCTTCAGCGGAGGGAGCTTTTCCCATACTCCTTCCCTTCCCCCCTGCATGCCCAGACGGGTGACCGGATGCCTCTCCCCTTCCGGAGTGAGCACGGCTCGGAAGGTCGATGCCGCCAGGGGATCCCGAGAGGGAAGGCTCACCGGGAGAACCCTCTCCAGGGGGGTTCCCGCATACCCCCCCGAGGTGAAGGCTCGATCTCCGCCCACCATCAGCAGGGCTCCTCCTTTTTCCACATAGGACGCGAGGTTTCCGTAGTAATCGGTGGTCGCTCCCAGAAAGCGCTCGAAGGCAAAGTTCTGAAGGATCACCAGGTCGAAACCGGGGAGATCGGGGCCAAAAAGCTCTTCGTGGGGAAACTCGATGAGGGAGAGTTCTTCCCCAGCATAGGCCCCTCCCAGGCCCTGGGTACGCATGATGAAGAACGAGACCAGATCCACGTTGGGATCCGACTTCAACAGGCTGCGAAGAAACTTGACGTCCCACGAAGGGTGGGAGGTGACCTGAAGAATTCGGGTGCGATCCCGGATGACCTTGAGGGTGACCTCGGCGCCATTGTTGGCAGGGATCTGATCGCCAGAAGGAACGGGAACCCTGAGGCTGAGGGTCTCCCACCCCACCCGATCGGGAGTGTAGGAGAAGGTGACCGATCCCTCCCCTCGCTGCGGATCGATGCGAGCGGTCTCGGTGGCCACCCGCTTTCCCTCCCGCAGGAGGCTGACCGGGACCTCTCGGGAGCGGGTATCTCGATCCTTGACCCGCACGGCGATCTCCACCGGCCGGCGCACGAAGGCAAAGGGCGCGAGATGGGCCACCTCCACCCGGAGATCGACGATTCCTCCCCCTGAAGAGGCGGCGAGGGTATGCACCGGAAAGGGAAGCTCGGACAGCAGGTCGGCAACTCCCTCCTTCCCTTCCGACCCGAAGGCCTTTCCCAGGGAGGCTCGATCCGCCCCATCCGACACCAACAGAACGGCGGCGGGTCGCGGTTCCCCCGGGGAGGGACGAACGGCCTCCAGGGCGAAGAGCAGATCGGTATCGGCGCCATCGCTGCCTCCCGCCTCTTGAGGGGTCTCCACGGGTCCATGGAGGGCGCTGTCAAATCCCCAGATCTGGAGGTCATACCTTTGACGAAGGGAGGCCAATGCCGACTCATTTCGAGTCCAGAAGGCGGCGACAGCGTCGGCCCGGGAGAGGCCCCCCTCCTTCACCGACATGGAGAGGGAGCGGTCGATGAGCAGAATCAATGGATCCCGAAGCGCCTTTCCGGTGGTGATGATCTCCACCGGACCGGAAGCGACGAGGAAGAGACCCGCTGCCGCTCCAGTCCTCAACAGCAGGGAAAAGACTCGGATACGAAGCGCCTGCCCTGTGGTCGCCGCCAGACTGAAGGCCAGAAACACCAGTAGAATCAATGAGAACAGACCCAATCCCCAGGGGGAGAACAGGGGCTCCCACCTCATCTCGGTCAGGGTGACCTGCTGGGCCGCCACCGCCACCTCGTTCACCAACCGCCTCCTTGGGGAATCACGGAATCCTCCCTTCATCCTTCATGCGCTTGAGAAGGGTGCGAACGTGAACGGCGTCCAGCTTGTAGTTGCCCGTCAGAGCATAGATGTAGAGGTTGATCCCCAGCTTCAGGGCTTCCATCCTCTGCCTGTCTCCGCCAGGAACCACCTCGTATTGAAACGCCCCGGATCTCCCCCTGACCCAGGCCCCTCCCAGGTCATTTCGGGAATAGACCACCGGGGAGAGCCCCCCTACGGTGATCCCCTCCAGATAGGGGCGCAGAAGGAACCGTCCCGATACTCCCTTCAAAAGGAAGAAGGACCGAAACAGGGCGTGCTCCCTGCCCAGGGGAGCCAGCTCCCGATCCGGGAAGATCCTCTTCAACTCCCGGCGCACCGAAACATCAAAGGGGCTGTCCTCCCTTCCCGAACAATCCTCAATGAACAGGAATCCTCCCCCCTGGAGCCACGCCGAGAGCCTCTCCACCCCCCGCGAGGAGAGGGGAGAGAGGGCCCGATCCCCGAACAAGGCAGCAAAGGGCTCCCCAAACAGGGCGTCATCCTCGGGAGAAAGGGAGGGGACGGTGGCGGCAGGGACCACCGAGGTCACCGCCTCCACTTCCTGAAGGAGAGAGGCCAGGGCCTCGGGGCGAGGGTTGGGCGCTCCCGGCCAGGACAGGAAGCAGCCGGGGACCTCTGGAGAGCCCCCTGCCGCCATCGCCATGGAAGGAAGCCAGGGGCCGATGGACAGGAGTCCCTGAAGAACCTGCCGGCGATTTGGTTTCATCGGGGGGCTCGTCGAGCGATGAAAATGCCTTCCACCAGGAGGAGAAGGGCCAGGACCCCCAGGGCGTGGGGAGTCAGGCTGGCGCTCTTCATGACCCTCCTCTCCTCCCTGGCCGGGGTCCCTTCCCTGCCCCTGTCCATCCACTCCAGACCGGGAATGCGGGAAGTCAGCTCGCCCGAGGTGACCGGGCGCAAGGAGGATTCCTCTTCGGAGGCGTTGACGCAGAACTCCTCCACCAGACGGGGCTCAGCGCCCTCTCTCTCCAAAAAAACCCGATAGATCCCAGGCACTTCCGTTTCCTTGAAGGGAATGGAAAGATCCCCCTCTTCCCCCGAGCGAGGAAGGGGAATTTCCCGATCATCGGGAGTCCGCACCGAAGCTCTTTCCTTCCCTCTTCCGGAAATCTTTGCCTCCTCCCCCACCAGAATGGATTGGGGGGCCTGCTCAGAAAGGGATCCGGAAAGAAGCCGCGCCAGTTGGTGAAGGGTGGGCACGAAGACCCCATGAAGAGGAAAATCCGTCCAGTCATCATCCAACGTGGAGGTAAACAGAATCACCCGTCCCTTGCCCACCTCTCGGGAGAGGAGGGCCGGTCGACCATCCGAATAGCGGAGCATCACCTCTGCTCCTTCAGGAAGCTGAGGCTCCACGGCGAACACCTTGCCGAATCGAACCCGGCCAAAAACCGGTGACCCTCCCTCCCGAAACACATTGAACACCGGCGAGTCCATGGCCGGGCGAGCCAGGGTGAGGGGAGACTGCTCAAAGGTGCGCTCCCCCAGATCCTTTACACCTGCCAGGATCCCCGGCAGGAGATCGGAGAGGGACTGGTTCCACGCCTGACTTTGCACCCGCGAGCCCACGCTGATCAGCAGTCCTCCTCCTTCCTGCACGAAGGAGCGCAGCGAAGATGCGTGGGGGCTGGGATCGGCGACGTTGGCCAAAACGAGCACTCGCCCCTCCCCGCCCTTCCAGGTCCCCACCTCCCCCAGAGACACCACTTGAGGAGCGATCCGGGACGAAGACCCAGGCCTGGGCAGGAGGGCGCTTTCCACGTAGAACAACTCGTCGTTCCGGGGGGAGCCGCCTGAATCTCCCGACACCATATGTACGGTCAGGGAGGAGCTGCCCTCCAGCAGGAAGCATCGGGAATCGTCCTGGGGAAGGACGCCATCCTCCGGATCCAGCACCACCTTCCCCCCTCTCCTCCCCTCCGCGCTATGGGTCAGCGTGAACCGACGAGAGACCCGGCTCGCTTCCCGAAGATCGGCGGTGGCCCGGAGGGGGTCCAAATCTTCCAGTTCCAGGGCCATGGAAGCCTCCCTCCGCATGGCCTTTCCCACCGCTGCTACTTGGACCTCCACCCGAGCCGCCTCCCCCCGAGCCTGTCCTGGCTGGGAAACCACCGAGGAGACCCACTGATTGGAGGGTTCCTCCTGGGAAAGATCCAGGTAGCGCACGGCAAGATTCTCCGGCCAGGGGGACCTTCCCGCCTCGGGAAGGGAGGTGGCGGTACCGTCAGAGAGGACCAGCATGGTGGCCCGAGGGGATCCCGCGTCTCTCACCAGGTCGGCCCCTCGCAACAGGGCCGCTCCCAACGCAGAAGTTCCATACCCCGGCTTCCCGTCTCGAATGGCCTGGAGCAGGGGTCTTCGATCGTGGGTCAACCCCGGCGGCACCACCACGGTGCTTCCATCCCAGAAAAGAACCGCCGCCCTGGCTCCCGGGGACAACCCGTCCAAAACCTCCAAGGCACGGATCCTGGCCAGATCCCCCAAAGTTTCTCCCCCCTTTCCTACCCGGCGATTCATGCTGAGGGACCGATCCACAAGAAGGAGGGTGTCTGACTCGGGATCGACCCCCGCCACGGTCACCCCCTGCCAGGAAAACCTCGGACGGGAAAAAAGCAGGACCAGGAGGAGCACCGCCAGGACCCGAAGAAGGAGGAGCAACAGGTTCTCCAGCCGGGTGCGACGCCGTATTCGATCCGCCGCCTGCTTGAGAAACCGCACGGTGGGAAAAAGGATCCTGGGCCCCTCCCTCTGCCCGGTCAGGTGGGCCAGGAGAGGGCCTGCCACCAGCAACACCCCCAGGAGCATCCAGGGTGAAAGGAAATTGAGGCTCATCGGGTTCCCCCGGAAAGGCGTCGTCGTCCCTCCAGAAACTCCCGAAGAGTCAGGGCGATGGACCGCCCGGTGTCCACCCGTAGATAGGAAAGACCCGCTTCCAGGCACCGCCTCCCCACCTCTTCCACAAAGGCACGGAACTCGACGCGGTATGCGGCTGCCAGGGCTCGGGGATTGACCCGCAGCAATTCTCCCGTCTCCAGATCCTCAAAACGCGCAGGATCCTGGTAGGGGAACTCCATCTCCAAGGGGTGGATGACGTGGGTGACGATGGGATCCGCCCCCCGGGCTCGCAGGGTGGCCAGGGTGGCGATCCAATCCAAATCCTCATCCAGGGCATCGGTGGCCACCACCACCAGGGCGGGCCCTTGAATCCGCGCCGCCAGGGCCTCCACCCCTCGGGAAAGAGAGGCCTTCCCCCTGGGGCGGGTGGCCACCAGGTCGGCACAAACCGCCTCCAACTGCCCCGAACCGCGCCGGGGAGTGGGAGGATCGGCCGCGCCGGGACCGCTCACCGCCACCTGGGCCGCGTCCCCTTGCCGCATCATCAGCCACGCCAGGGCCGCCGCCACCGTCGCCCCTCCCTCCCACTTGGAAAGGGGAGCCGCCGTGTCTCCGGAAGCCGCCTCTCCCCCAAAGTCCATGGAGGCGCTGCCATCCACCAGCAGATACCCGAAGAGGGTCCTTTCCACCTGATGCTGGCGGACCACATATCGGTCGGAGCGGGCCAGCACTCGCCAGTCCAGGGACCGCACCTCATCCCCCGGAGCATAGGCCTTGTGCTCCAGAAACTCGGTTCCTCGCCCCGACCATCGCCCTCGGTGGGCCCCCTGGCCCTGATTGCCAACAGCGATGCGGGCGAGCAGGACCAGACGCTCTATCTGGGATCGAAGCTCAGGGGCCAGTGCGGTGGAAAACCCTCCCTCAGAGCCGGGAAGAACCGGAGCCATCGGCTGCCTCCACAAGTCGGAACACCACATCCCTGGTGGTGACCCCCGAGGCCGTCGCCCGGTAGTTCAGAAGAATCCGGTGAGCCAGCACGGCCTCCGCCACTGCCTTGACGTCTTCCCGCGACGCCGCGAACCGTCCCTGCAGAAGGGCCCTGGCCTTTCCTCCGGCCACCAGATACTGGCTGGCCCGGGGTCCTGCCCCGAAAGCCACCTGTTCATTGACCGAAGCAAGGGCCCCGGGACCCGGCCGTGAGGAGCGAGCCAGCCGCACCGCGTAGGTGGCCACTTCTTCCGACACCGGAACCAGACGAGCCAGTTTCTGCATCTGGAGAAGAGTGTCCGGGTCGATGATCGGTCGCAGGGAGGCTTCCTCCCTCTGCAAAGACGCCACTGCGATGCGACGCTCCTCCTCCTCGGTGGGATAATCCACGGGAATCAGGAACATGAACCGGTCCAGCTGGGCCTCGGGGAGGGGATAGGTTCCCTCCTGCTCCAGAGGATTGGAGGTGGCGAACACCTGAAACGTGGGAGGAAGGGGAAGGGTCTGCCCCGACGCAGTGACCTGCCCCTCCTGCATCGCCTGAAGGAGGGCGGCCTGGGTGCGAGGGGGGGTGCGATTGATCTCATCCGCCAGCACCAGATGGGCAAAGATGGGACCAGGGATGAAACGCAGGGTCCGCCGACCGGTGGAGCGATCCTCCTCCAACACATCGGTACCGGTGATGTCCCCTGGCATCAGGTCGGGAGTGAACTGGATGCGGGAGAAGGTGCCCGAGGTGACCTGGGCGAGGGAATGAACCAGGAGGGTTTTCCCCAGGCCGGGAACTCCCTGGAACAGCCCGTGTCCCCGCGCCAGCAGGGCGATGAACAGCAGTTCCTTCACCCTCTCCTGCCCGACGATGACCTTGCCCATCTCCTCCCCCATGCGCCGGCACAGATCGGCCACGGCTTGGGGAGGAAGGGAGGCTCCTTCCTGAACGGGACGCTCCGCAGCGGCAGCAGCAGGCATTCCGGGAAGATTGGGAAGCTCAGGAGGGGTCAGGGAATCAGTTTCCATCCGGTCTCGCAGGTCCCTCGAAGGGACGGATCAGGGAAGATTCACGGGGAAGAAGGGGGTTGGGCTTGTCTTTCGGAAGGAGAAAATCCCAGTGCCAGGAGAGCCTTCCTCTCCCGGTCCTCCAGGGCCTTCTCCCCTGCCGCAGCGTAGAGACGAAGCAATTCCCCTCGGACCCGAGGATCAAAGGGATTCAATTCCAGACTGGTCTCAAACTCGC
Organism: uncultured Rickettsiales bacterium; assembly: GCA_964426935.1. Lineage (GTDB taxonomy): Bacteria > Myxococcota_A > UBA796 > UBA9615 > JAKLKC01 > CAYRTW01. The sequence goes on along the minus strand of CAYRTW010000030.1, from coordinate 14,230 downwards.
TGCGGGCCCGGGCCGTGTCCCCCAGGCGCAGCAGAGCCTCCCCCAGGGTCACGCGGGAGGCGGTGAACTGGGGGTAAAGGGCGATGGAGCGCAGCAAGGAGTCACGGGCGGACGCGGCTTCTCCCTGCGCCAGCCAGGCTCGCGCCATCTTGTTGGCCAGAGCTGGGGAATGAAGAGGAGAGGACCTCTCAGCCTTGCCATATTCCACAAGGGCGGCTCGATAGCGATTGCGAATCCGCAGAAGATCCCCCAGCCGGGTGAAGTCGGCCCTCTGCCGATCCCCAGCCAGGATGGAATCTCCAGCGGAGGCCTCGGGATCCTTGTCACTGGGAGGAGCCGCCGCGTCCAGCACCTCGGTTTTCAACGCAGAAACCTGAGCCAGCTCACGAAGGCGAAGCTCGGGCAAAAACGCCTTCCACTGCTCCTCCCAGGTGGCAAAGGGCAATCCGGTCACCTCCTCCACCGCCTTTCGGGCATCCCCGGTGCGGGCACAGGCGGTGATGAGTGCTTGGAGGCCGGCGGTGCCCAATCCCCTGGCCAGAAACTGGACCGCCGTGGTCACCTCGGCAAAGGCCAGGGTGGAGGCTTCCGCCGAGGGCAGGTAGGCCATGGAGGGGTGCATCTGTTCGAAGGTGATGAACTTCCCCGTCCGCACTGCCCGGGCCAGGAGGGTTTCTTCGTAGGCAGACAGCTCGCCGGGCCTTCCATCCCGCCACCGATTCTCCAGGAAATGAGCCAGCCCCTCCTGAAGCCACACCGGCACTTCGTTTCGGGACAGACGGGCGACCACCAGATGAACGTACTCATGGTTGAGGGTGTCCATCCAGGGGTAGCCCCGGGCTACCGAACGAGGAGAGGTGATGAGAATGCGATCCCACTTGCACAGGGCGATGGTGCCGGTCGTGTCCACCGCCTCCCGAGGAAGCCCTGAGGCAGCGGTGAAGGAGGTTCCCGAGGGCAGGACATCCACCAGGACCGGCTCCTTGGGGGCGTATCCCAGGACCTCCCCTACCCGGGATTGAACCTTCTCCAAGGCTTCCAGGGCCAGGGGGACCAGGGCTGCATCGGGACCGGGAGCGTAGCGCAGCCGAAAGTGCTGACTCCTGGCCTCCACCGACCCGGCGGTCGCCTCCCGGGTGGCCACCGCCAGAGCCCGATAGGATTCCCACTCCTTGCCCAGGGCCCCGGGAGGAACCTGAGCCAGGGCGGCCACCGCACCGGAATAGTCTCCCTGATGAAACGCCACTCGGCTTCGCAGGAGATCCACGGGGGGACCCTCGGCGCCCTGCTTCTCCAAGGAGAGGAGGAGGGCTGCCGCCTCGGGAACCGCTGAGGCCTCCAGGAGTTGAAGAGCGGAAATCACCTCGGCATCGTCCCCCTTCACCCGCCGCGCCGCTGGGGAGGAGGAAACTCCCAGCACCCCAAGACCTCCCAGGGCAAGAGCAAGCACAAGAAGGCCACGCTTCACTTCACCAACTCCTGGTAGTACTCGCTGTTCAAGTAACGAAAGGCGTCTGGAACGTCTTCTGCGGCTCCCTCCATCACCGCCCGGCGGAACTCCTCTGGTCCCAGGAATTCATCGGGAAGGGGCAACTCCACCTCCCCCTTCTCTTGACGCCCCCACTGTCCGTCGAAATACCCACCATAGCGAGCACCCGCCCCCGCCTGACCGCCGGGACTCCCCTTCCCGCTCCCCTTCATGGCTTCCGCCAGATCGGAGCGAGCCTGTTCCACTCCCTGGCGAAACTCCCTCAGTTGTTCCAGCGCCTGCTTCTGGGCACTGCGGGAACGGCCCGGCTCCCCCGCCTCCAGGTCCCCCGCTGCCGATTCCATCAACTGGCCAGAGGCCTCCAATTGCCGTCCTCCCTGGGTTCCGTCAAACAAGGACGACCCCTGCCCCTGCTGCATCTTTTCCTGGAGCCCGGAGACTCCCTGCCTCAGCCCCCGCTGCTTGCGAGCGGTCCCCTGGCCTTCCGCCGCCGCCTGCTGCCTTTGCTCCCTTGCACTCTCTCCCCCCTCCAGGGACTCCAAGATCTCCCGGTTTAATTCAGCCGCTTCCCCCGCCGCCTGGCTGGCCCGCTTCGCTGCGGCCGATGAAGGGGCACTTCCCGAGGCCTGCGCCTTCTGTCCCATCATGGACTCCAGATCCATCAGCGTTTCCAGGCTGGATTCGGCCTCGGCAAGGGCCTCCTCTCCGTCCCCCCGCTGAGCCGCTCGCCGCGCCCTCTGCACCGCTTCTTGAGCCCTCTCCGACCGCACCGCCATGGACCTCTGGCTGGCTGCATCCATCCCCGCCGATGAGGAGGGAAGTCTCCCCAACCTCTTCTCCAGCTCTCCCAGTTTCCTGGCCGCCTCCTGAAGGGCCTGGGCGTTTGAGTCCTCCCCGAAACGTTTGGCAAGGGGATCCGTTTCGGCCATCACCCCCTCCTGCTTCTTCTCCATCTCCCGGGCCTCCTTGGCCAGAGCGTCCAGCCGGGCCAGCTCCTGCCGAGCCGCTTCCCCAGCCATGCCTCCCGACTGCTCCTGAAGTTGCTCCTTTCCTTGGGCCAGGGCCTCGGCAAGTTTTCGCATTTTCTCCAATGCTTCCTGGTACTTCCCTTCGGCGATCAGCTTTTGGATCTCCCCCATGTCAAACTTCTGGGCGTTCTCCAGATCGGGATTCAGATACTCGTCCCGGGGAGCATCCTGCCCCTGCTGCTGGGCCTTGGCCATTTCACTGAGTTGCCTCTGCAGGTCCTGAAGGGCCCGGTTCAACTCGGCTTTGCGATCCTTCCCCATCTTGGCTTCATCCAGGGCCTTCATGAGATTGGCCATGGCGTCCTCAGCCTTGTTGGCCCGGGCCAACACCTCCTCCGCCACCCCCTGTTCGACCGCTTCATCCAAGGTGAGCACCCCCTTTTCCAGGGCGGTGACCAGATCCCCTTGAGCCGCCAGCAGGGAATCCCAACTCCGCACCCTCCGAAACCCCCCGGTCGTGGCAGTGAGATCCCTCTCCACCAGGGCGTCCACTCCGTCCCAGGCCCGGGCGATGCCGTCCAGGGCCGATCCCAGTCGGGCCTTCCGAAGCGGTGCCTCCAGGGGGTCCTCTCGGGAGCCCTCCCGCAGTTCCCCCGCCAGGCGGAAGATGTCCATCATCTGCTCCCGATTCCGGGCGTGGATCCCTCGGACCCCCTCCTGATCCTCCCCCCGATATCCATCCTCCACCTGGACCAGGTGCTCTCCAAGGGCGGAGATCAGCTTTTCCTTCAGTTCCTCCTGAAGGTCCCGCAACCGTCGATGGCGATCCACGGGAGTCAGGATGTGAATCCGCAGGGGAGGAGATCGGGTGACCTTGGGGCCGGAGACGGTGTCGTTGTCCCACGCCTCCACGACGATCTCGAATTCCCCTCCCTCGGCCAGGGCGGGCTCGGCCCCGGGGGTAAATCCATCGGTCAGGTCCATCCGGCGCGGAGGGACGCTGTCCTTGCCAAGGGTCTTGCGAAGGAGGGCCTGCCCCCCTCGATAGACCACCCGATCCACCCTGGAGATGCCGAAATCGTCCTCCACATGGATCACCTGGGTCACCCCCTCTTCGGGACGCAGGTCCAAGGGGCCGGTCGCTCCCGCAATGGAAATGGTTGGAAATGCGTCGCGAACAATGCGGACCGTCATCTTCCGAGAATGCCTCCAGGTGGGCATCAACCCCTCGGGCCGAGCCTCCACCCGGTATTCATGGAGTCCCTGGGACCCCATCTCCCCGGCGGCGCTCTCCCCCGCCTTTGGCTCCCTGGGCACCACGAACTGAAACGTCACCCTGTTTCCAGCGGTGATTTCCGCCGCAAAGGGCCCTCCCCCCCCCAGGCTGTATCTCCCCTCTGCGGCTCGGAAGGGCAGCCGGGCGGTGAACTCCACCTGGGTTCCCGGCATGGCCTCCAGGTCTCCGGTGGACCCCTCCATCACCACCGGCTCCCATCCGGTGTAGGCGGGGGGCGTCAGACTGAGCCTGACATCGGAGAGGGGAAGGTCCCCTTGATCCTGAAGGGAGGAGGCGGCTCCCGGGTCATTGGCCCCCGCTCCCCACAAAGTCCTCCATCCTCCTTCCACCGCCTCGGGAGCCACGACCCAGGCCAGGCCCAGGAGCAGAATCAGGACCGGTCCCATCAGAGCCGGGGTTCCCGAGGCGCTCAGGGGAAGGATGGCCTCCAGCTTCACCCCCTGTGCCACCCCCTCCGCCTGAAGCAGGGCCGCCTCTTGCAGCGCCTGGGCTTCCCGGTCGGGGGGAATCCCTCGCCTCTCCAGTTCGATGGCCGTGGACAGGGAGTCGTGACTGGTGGCAACCCGATCGTCCATGGCCCTGGCCAGATGAAGGAGGTCTGCAGTCCATTGATAGGGACGAACCAGGATCCGAATGGCCAGGAGGCAGAAGAAGGCAAGAGACAGGATCCCCAACCCGGTCGGCAACGCCGGATGACCAATCCCCGCACCGTGAAAAAGGGCCGACACCAGGGCCATTCCCGCCAGGATTCCCACCGAAACCGAGGCCAGGGCCAGCCACGCCAGGCCTCGGCGGCGGCGCCGCACCCGAGAGAGAAGCTCGTGAAGCAGGGAAGGAGAGGGGCTCATCCAGATCCAGGGGTTCCAGGGCACGGTTGAAAGAGTATACCGGGCAGAGGGGAAGGGCCGGGTCCACCCCCACCCGTCGCTCCCTCATTCATGGTCACCACATCGAGAAGGAGCAAGAGGATTCGCTTCCAGGGACGCTCCCTCCCTGAAGCCCCACAAAATCCGAGAGATGGTGGGGGGAGGCTGATCCAAGCAGTAAACGAGGGCCGAGAACCCCTCAGGGGTCACCAGCCATCCCTCCTCACGCCAGATGAGCAGGGATTTCAGGCGGGTGGCCCGGCTGTGAACGTCCCGAGAGGCCCAGCGATAGTTGTCCACGTCATACAACCAGCGCACGCAGCCCTGATGCTCCCTCCACACCTTGGGACCTTCCACCGGATCCAGATTGAAATGGGAACCGGAGGCCCCCACCGCCTCTCCGATGAATCCCTGCTCGGTCAGGATGTAGCAGCCCTCAGGGGCGGCCTGGGCAAGAGTCATCACCTTCCCCCGCCCCTCCTCGGGGACGCTGGCCACAAACGCTTCCTGGTTGGCGTAGTAACGTTGCCGGGTTTCCCTCAGGTCGGAGAAAAGGCTGACCCCCAGGATCCCCCCCGCTACCATCACTCCGGCCATCCTCCCAGCCCATCCCCATCGCAGCTTCAGGAACGCCGTCACTCCCAAGCTGGCCAGCATCCCCAGGGCTCCCCCACCCAGCAGGGCGTGACGAGGAGCGAAATCATTGAAGGTCCCCGCCAGGGCGTGAGGAACAGCCAGAATGGCCACCAGCGTCCCCCCTGTTCGCAGAGCCCCCCTTCCTCTCCCCACCAGGAAGATGCACCCCACCAGAAGGACCGCCAAAGCTCCCGGATGATCGAAGGGTGCGTACATCGAGGAGACCTTCAGCGAAGAAACCAACAAGGCCAGTCGATAGCCGGGGTGGGGATCAGCGTCCCGAGCCTCCACCGCCGTCGCCAGAGGAAGAACATGAAGCCATAGGGTGAGAAGGCCCATTCCCACTGCCGGCCCGGCGTCGAGAGCGGCCCGTCGCATCTGGTTCCAAGGGATCCCCAGGACCGCCAGGACCGCCAACAGGGGAAAAAGCGAGGCCATCTCCAAGCGACACGCCGTGGCCAGCCCGGCCAGCCCCGCCGCCGCCGCCCAGCACCCCTTGGATCCGGAAGCCCCTGGCCTCCGCATTCCCAGGAGGGCAAGCAGAATGGCCATCCTCCCCATGGCAAGGGGGATCATCACGTTGTAAGCCGAAGAAGCCCAAAAGGCGTGATGAACCATGAGCCCACCCAGCAGGGCCGACCCCACCGCCCCTCCCCGATCTCGAAAGAGCATCCACGCCGTCCATCCCAGGGCCCAGGCAGAGACCGCCGACCCCAAGAGATTCACCGTCACCATCCAGGAAGGGTCCGCTCCAGGGATCTCCCCCAGCAGCCCGTAGAACGCCCGCATGGCCGGGAAGGTGATGAAGGGATCCCAGGCGGAAAGAAGGGGGTGGGCACCGGTGAAGGCATCCAGGTAATCCCCCTCATGCCCCTCAAAAGCGTGGCGGGCAAAGGCGGGAATCACCAGGGCCGAGGCCAGGAGGGTAGAGAGGCTGGCCAGCAGGATCCCCCTCGCCGCTCTCCTCCCCGGTTCGGTGAAGAGGCTCCGCAGGGAGGGCAGGGCGAAAGCCACCGCTACTGTTGCCATGAGCCCCTGAAGGCCCGCAGCGAGGTAGGGATGCTGAAGGGGCCAGGTCCAGGACCCGTTCATGCCGGGGCCGCCTTGAGGACCATCTCAAAGCAGGCGCCCCGCCCCTCCTCGTCCACGCATTTCAGGTGACCACCGAAGGACTCCACGATGCCAGCGGACACCGACAACCCCAGCCCGGTACCCTGCCCGGGTTCCTTGGTGGTGAAGAAGGGATCGAACACCCTCTCCCGAAGCTCCTCAGGGACCCCCGGTCCATCATCCGATACCCGCACCACCACACGATCCTCCTCGCCCTTCCCGGTCACCCACACCTTCCCCTGTTCCGAGGTGGCATCCACTGCGTTGAGCAGCAGGTTCACCACCACCTGACGCAGACGTTGAAACTCCGCCACCGCCAGCAACGTCCCCGGCAAAATGTCCGAGGTGAACTGCATCCGCAGCGCCCTCTTTTGAAGGCCCACCACCTCCAAGGCGGACTCCACCACGGCCCCCAGATCGACGGGAACCAGGGCCTCTCCTTCGGGGCGTGCGTAGTCCAGCAGTCCGCCGATGATCCCATGAATCCGCAAGAGTTCCCTCTGGGTCCGGGCTAAAAGGTCGGCCCTCACCTCCGGCTCCCCATCCATCTCCTGAAGGAGCTCGGTGAATCCCAGGACCGCCGCCAGGGGATTCCCCACCTCATGGGCGACTCCCGCCGCCAACCTGCCCACCGAGGCCATCTTTTCGGAATGCACCAACTCCTGCTGAGTACGGACCAGGGTGTCGTTGATGCGGGTGAGGGACTCCACCTGGGACAAGGCCCTCTCCCGGTAGGCCTCCAGGGCCTCAGCCATGCCGTTGAAGGCTCGGGACAGGTCTCCCAACTCATCGTTCCTCTGGGATGCCACCCGCACCTCGAACTCACCGGCAGCGATGCGCGCCGTTCCGTCTCGAAGATTCTGAAGGGGCCTCAGGATCAGCCCCCGGAATTGATAGAACCCGAATCCGGCGATGACGGCCGTGGTCACCAGGGCATAGGCCAGAACCACCACGGCTCCCTGCCCCAGGGTGGTGCTCGGGCCAGAAAGGGGCACCCTCACCCTGACCACCCCTTGAGTCCTCCTTTGCCACACCAGAGGGAAGGCCACACCCAAGGCCCGGCTTTGAAAGGGAAACCGCCCCGAAACCTCCTCCCCCATCGCCCTCTGGCGAGAGGCAAAGGCTTCCCTCACCTCTTCCCTGGCCAGAAGCCATTCCCTCCTCTGCGCGACCTCTTCGGGAACTCCCTCCCCCACCCTGGCCAAAAGCTCGAACCCTTGACTCACCACCACCACCTGATCCACTCCCAGATCCAGCAGGTGCAACGAATCCAAGGCCTGTTGAGCCACTTCCCCAGTCGGCATTCCCTGGGGAGAGACCAGAAGCAATTTCGCCCCCGCCAATTGGGCTGCGGATAGAGCGGTCACCTCCAGGTTTCCCTCCCGCACTTCGTCCGCCGCCAACCAGACAATGATGGTGGACAGACCGATGGCCACGCCGGTAAGGACGGCGAGGTTGAAGGCAATCTCCAGCCACAGCCCGGTGCGGCGGGGAGAAGGGATGCCGGATGGAAGGGGCATGAGGGGAGTATAACGGGGTGCGAGGAAGGGGGAGGAAACCACGGGTCCCTGGCCTGCGTACCCCAGCCGTTCCCGTAAGAATCGGAGCCGTGGATCGATGCGCGTTCTTTTGACGATGGCCCCCTGCCGCCGCCTCCAGTTCAACCTGTCTGACCTTTATCCGGTACCCCGCCTGGGAATTGCCGGCTGCGCCACCACCCTTCTCCAGCGGGGCCATTCGGTCCGCATCCTTGATGTCATCGCCCTCAAGTGGTGGACCGCCGAGCTGGTCTCCCACCTGGAAAAGGAGCCGGTCGATCTGTTCGGAGTGTCCTGCACCATTCTCTCCATCAAGGAGGCCTTCGATCTCTGTCGGGCGGTGAAGGAGCGGTTTCCCCTCATCCACACCGCCGTCGGGGGACCGGGGCTCGGTGGGTTTCCCCCGGATGTCCTGTTCCGCCATGGCCCGGGGGTGGACTTCCTGATTCACGGCGAGGGGGAAGAGACTTTCGCTGAATTGGCGGAGGTGCTGGAGGGAGGGGGTTCGCCCCGCACCGTTTCTGGCCTGTCTCTCCGGGAAGGAGAGGGTTCCCATCACACCCGGGAGCGCCCCTTCCTGGAGGGAACCTCCATCCCCGAGGTCTCCTATGAGCTTCTTCCCATGGAGAGCTACCGGCTTCATCCCCCCATGGGGGTCTATCCCCAGGCCACCATGATGGAGACGGCCCGGGGCTGTACCTACTCCTGCGACTTCTGCTGTCTGTCCATGAAGTGGCGGGCTCGGCCGGTGGAGGCGGTGCTGGATCAGATTCGATGGCTGCGAAAGCGCTACGGAATCAACGAAATTCACTTTATCGACCCCACCTTCACCCTCAACGCAAAGAGGGCGGTGGCCCTCTGCGAAGGCATCGCCCGCCTCCCCTTCCGCCTTCACTGGTCCTGCAAGACCCGGGTGGATCTGGCCGACCGGGACACCCTGTCTGCCATGGCCCGCTCCGGGTGCTACCTGATCGCCTTTGGGGTGGAATCGGGCTCGGATCAGCAACTGGAAAAGATGGACAAGGGCCTGACCCGTCACCACTCCCTGGAGGCTTTCCGCACCTGCAGGGAATTGGGCATCCGCACCACCGCCTACCTGCTCATCGGTGCCCCCGAGGAAACCGACCTCACCGTGGCTGAGAACATGCGCTTTGTCCGGCAGCTTCAACCGGATTACGTCCTGTACGACATCCTGGAGCCCATCCCCGGCACTCCCATCACCGATGTGGGAATCTCCAACGGCTGGTTCACCCTGGAGGACGTGTATTCCTACTACCTGAGCCCGGGGACCTCCCCTCTGGACAAGAGAACCGTCACCGGAGTGCCCTCCGCCACCGCCCGCAAGTGGATCGAGCAGGCCAGCCGAGACTTCTATCTTCGCCCTCGCTATTTCTGGGAGAGGATTCGCGACCTTCGCACCCTTCAGGATGGTCGCAACCTGGCCTCGGGAGGCACGGCGTTTTTCTCCGATCTTCTCCGCCGGGGCCGTCTGTGGAAACTTTCCGGTGGCGGAGGAGCCAGACCGGCGGCTTGAGTCGGGGGCTCCACCTCCCCCTCGGCCACTCCTTCCCCACCCTCGATTCCTCTCCGGCGATGCCCGGCAATCCTGGCTATGATGTACAGGTCGGGCCTGCTCCAGGTGCAATGAAGCGCCGAGGCCCTGGCCGCGAGCGCCTGTGCGCTTTTGGGGGTGTCCGTGATTGAAAAATCGCCTTGTTTCATCGGGTTGTCTCTTTTCTTCGCCCTGGCGGCGACCGGGATCTCCCGGGAGGCAGAGGCGGCCTGTACCGTAGGCCTCACCGCTCCGGGAGATGCTGCCGTGGTCACCACCAGCCCCCTCTTTCGGTGGACGGGCACGGCGGATTGCGCCACCTACCGAGTCTGGCTCTCCCCCTCTGGCACGTTTGTGGGAGACACGGTGATGACCCCCTGGAGGCCCCTGCGCCGGCACATGTATGACGAGCCCACCTGGAACGGATACCAGGGAGGGGCCTGGGCAGACGGTGTGTACTGGAGGGTGCAAAGCCGGGCCACAGATAACGTGTTGGGCTTCTCCGACACCACCCGGTTTGTCCAGATGGATGCCGATGTGGACGACGACACCTGGTCCCTGTCGGAGGGGGACTGTGACGATCTGGACGCTGCCGTGCATCCCGGCGCCTCCGAGGTCTGCGGCGATGGGGTAGACAACGACTGCGACCTCGTGGGATGCCGCCCCGAAGGAGAATCTTCTCTGGCCGGAGCCACCTGGACGGGCACCGGCGGAGAGGCGGATCAGCACGCCCTGGCCTACGGAGGAAGGCCCCGAGACCTCAACAATGACGGCATCTTCGATCTGGTGGTGGGGACCAGCTCCACCACCACCACCGACATCGCCGCTTATGTGGTCTACGGACCGGTTTCGGGTCTGACCGACCTCACCCTGGCCGACGTGGTGCTCACCCAGGAGAGCCCCTCCGACGCTGGCGGGGGCTCCCGGCAGATCGCCACGGGGGATGTGAACGGCGACGACATGACCGACCTTCTGATAGGAGCTTTCCTCAATGATTCTGCGGGAACAGACGCGGGCTCCGCCTACCTCTTCTACGGCCCCTTGGACCCCGACCTGGACCTGGGCAGCGCCGACGCCCTCTTCACCGGAGAGGCACCCTACGACCACGCCGGCCGCTCAGTGGCCATGAGCGATCTCAACGGGGACGGCCTCGACGAAGTGGTGGTGGGGGCCCCCTACAACGACCGCAGTGGCTTCAACGCGGGCAGCGTTTACGTGTTTTCCGGTGCTCCATGGGGATGGATGGACCTGGGAGACGCCACCGCCATCCTCACCGGAGAGGCTCCCTTCGACCGGGCCGGCTTCGCCTATGGAGGAGGAGACTACAACGGCGATGGTTCAGAAGACCTGGTGGTGACCTCCAATCACAACACTCGGGGAGGGACCGATGCCGGAGCCGCCTGGGTTGTCGCTGGCCCTCTGGCGGGGGTTTCCTCCCTGTCCACCGCTTTCGCCATCCTGGTGGGGGAGGAACCGGGGGACTATGCCGGCTTCAACGCCACCTTCGCCGGCGATCTCAACGGGGACGGCTATTCCGATGTGGCCCTGACCGCCTACAACAGCGCCCGGGGAGGCACCCGCTCCGGGGCCGCCTGGGTGGTGATGGGCCCCCGAGCGGGAGTCATCGATCTCTCTACCGCCGATGCCATTCTGGCTGGAGAAGCTGCCGAAGATCGGGCCGTCTATGTGGCCGCCGCCGGGGATGTGGATCTGGATGGAATGGATGATCTGATGGTGGGCTCTTCCCAAAACAGCAGGGGTGGAGTCCAGGCCGGCGCCACCTATCTCTTTTACGGCCCGGTCAGCGGTTCGGGGTCCCTGGGAGACGCTCCCCTCATCCTCACTGGAGAGGCGGGGGATTATTCCGGCTACGTGTTCTCCGCCGGCGATGTCAGCGGAGATGGCATTCCCGATCTGGGCACCTCCGCCTGGTGGGGTGGAACGGGTCCCAGCGGAAGCGGGGCCAGCCAGGTGGTATGGACCGAATTGTTCTGAGAGGCCTTCCGGCGCGCCACCCAGGGTTTGATGGGGACGTCTCTCCCCCTCGTTCCCACCCTTCTCATGACAGGGTCACGTAGCCAGGTGCCCTGCTGCCTGGCTGCCCAGGTGGTAACCGCTCCACCCCACTCCCCGCCGCCCAAGGCCTCTCACCCAAGCACCGCCCCTGCCATCCTCGCCGCATGGGCGAACTCTCCCCATCCGCGAAGCATCCTCACGATTCTCCGCCCGGTGCGGGGATCCAGGTAGAACCTTCGCATCGCCGCGTTTCGCGCTGAGGCGGCCCTCAGGTTCACGCTGTCCGCCGTTTCTCCTTGAGCAAAGCCAGCGTTGAAGGGGGAGCCTGGGCGAGGCTCGGCCACGTTGAAGGAGGCGAAGGTACATCCCAGCTCCACCGCCAGGTTCGCCGCTTCCCTTGCCCCCTCCTCCACCGGCCTCCCCGGCCAGGCCACCACGAAATGCCCGCATACCGCGATTCCCGCCTGGTGACAGGCCTCGGTAGCCTGCTTCACCCTTTCCAGGGTCAGGTCCTTGCGGTGCTCCTCCAGGAGAGCCGGATCCGCCGATTCGATTCCCAGTTGCAGCAGCCGACATCCCGCTCCCGCCATGGTCTGTAGCAGCTCCAGATCCAGGAGATCGGCCCGGGTGAAGCTGTTCCATGAAAACATGTATTTTCGTTCGGTCATCCGCTGACACATCTGTAACATATGAGTACGGCTCACCCCCAGGGTGGCATCTCGGAAATACACGTCTCGATATCCTGCTTGATACAGCCAGTCCAGTTCATCCAGAATATTGATTACATCCCGAATTTTATATTTCACCTGAGACGTGTTGCAGAACGTGCATTCATAGGGACAGCCGTAGCTGGTAAGCACCGAAGCAAAGGGCCTGGGATGATAGGGAAGTCGATATCTCTGCCGGGGAAAAAGCTCGTGACGGGGTCGGGGCTGATGCCACTGGCGCGGAGCCTTCCCCTTCCCTCCCCTTCCCTCCCGATCCATCACCTGTCCCGCCGCCTCCTTGTTCCCGGCGAGCCAGGTCACCAGATCGGCGCAGGCAAAATCGGTGAGGATCGCATCCAGGGAGGAATGCTCGGCAAGGGCCTTCTCGGGAGCAAACTGGAAGAGGTCCCCTGAGCCCACCAGGGACCGTTGGGGACCCAAGACCTCTCGCAGCTTCTTCAGGAAAGCGGTGTCCTCGTCCCGGGCAGCGGCGGCTCCCAGGGTCAAGACCACCCGGGGCTCCAGGCTCCTCACCCGGCCCAACACCTGCCCCTCCGAGGCCCCGGTGGCGATGGCGTCGAGCACCTCCACCCGGTACCCCCCTTCCGCCAGAAACCCGCTCTGGAGAAGGAGATCCAGGGGTTGGAAGGCATATCCCCTTCTCCCCACCAGGGAGCAGTAGCAATCCCTCACGTACGGACGGGACCCTGGTGGGTTGAGGAGAAGGGCAACGGGTAGCAACGGAGCTCCTGGCGTCGGGTCGGGCGCCGATGGGGGTCGGAGCAATTTCTGGATGCAGAGGGGGAAACACTAGCACAGCAATGGAACGGCGGCCCTCCCCCTCTCCCCGTGGTATCCTCACCCCCTTCGTCCCGTCGAGGCCCCCTTGTTCGCTGGCGTCATCGGTCACTCCCAACCCCAGCTTCTCCTTTCCCGCGCCCTGGCCCGGGGTCAGTTGCACCACGCCTGGCTGTTCACCGGCCCCCCCGGGGTGGGTCGCCATCGGGTGGCCATCGGCCTCGCCCAGGCAGCCAATTGCGAGAGGAACGACGGGACCGCCTGTGGGATGTGTTCCGCCTGCCGCCGCATCGGGATGACCCCTTCCCTGCACCCCGATGTCTGGTCGGTGGAGTTGGAGGATCGGGATCCCAAGGATCCCGCCAAGGGCAAGAGGGACGTGCTCACCGTGGAGCAGATCCGGGAGTTGCAAAGGGGGATCGGCTACCGGCTGGCGGAAGGGAGGTGCCGGGTGGTCATCGTCGATCCCGCCGACCAACTTCACGAATCTGCTGCCAACGCCTTCTTGAAAGTGCTGGAGGAGCCCCCTCCCTCCACCGTGCTGGTGCTGGTGGCCCGCTCCCTGCGAACCGTCCTCCCCACCATCCAATCCCGTTGCCAGAAGCTCCGTTTTGGGGTCTTGTCGGAGCAGGAAATCAGCCAGTCCCTGGTGGAACGGGGAATCCCTCCCGAGGCGGCGGCGCTGCGGGCTCGCCTCTGTGGAGGATCCCTGGGCAAGGCTCTGCTATTGGACGACGCCGCTCTCTCCGACCGCCGTGCCCTCCTGGAGGCCTGGCGAACCGCTCGGGGGGGAGATGATCGGGCTCGCATGGCCTTCGCCGACGAGTTCGAGAAGGACTCCGAGCGCTTTCTCATGTTTCTATCCCTGGTGACCTCCCTGCTCCGGGACGTGATCGCCAGTCAGATTCCCGGCGGGGAGGCAGGCAACCCCGATTGCCTGGACTTCGTGGACGATCTGCGAGCGGAGCACCCTGGGGAGGGCCCCTTCCTGCTCCTGGATCGCATTCAGCGCATCCGAACCCGCCTGGTATACAACGCCAACCTCAGAGGCTTGGCGGAGGAGATGGCCTTCCTTCCTTGAGGGAGGCCTGTTTGCACCATGGACACCGATCTTCCCCACCGGGGAACCCCCACGCTGGGTCTGGTCTACGAAGGCGAGCCCCTCCCCGCCCCGCCCCCCGCGCTCCCACCGGGAACCGAGCCCGGGAGGGCCCTCCTCCCGGGGGCCTTCGTCCCTGCCGGCAGGGTGGCGG
>CAYRTW010000029.1:0-34628 GCA_964426935.1 uncultured Rickettsiales bacterium | reverse complement strand
TGGAGGCGGCGGGAGTCGAACCCGCGTCCGAGAGTGCTCCGGTGGGACTTCTACGTGCGTAGTTGCCGCTTTGTTGTCGCGCCCTTGGCTCTCGGCAACGAGATCCGTGGGAACCAGCCAGTCCTGTTTTTCACCTTCGTTCCGGACTGGCGGAAACGTCGGCTTCCCATCTGTTTCTTACGCCCGGATCCCCACCCGATGGTCGATGGGGCCGAACGTCTCACTCAACCTTTTTTATCAGGCGGCGAGAGCGTAGTTGCTGTCGTTGGCAGCTACTTGTTTTCCAGTGGATTTACGAGGGAACTGGTCCTCGGCACGCAACCCCGGCCTTGCACACCCCCGTCGAAACCGTGACGCCCCCATGGCGACTCATCTACGACATGCCCCACTCTAGCCATTCCCCATCAGTCGTCAAGTCTTTCGAGCACCAGGGCCATCCCCTGTCCACCCCCGATACAGAGCGTGGCAACGCCAATTCGTCCCCCTCTGTCTTCCAAGGCGTGGAGCAGGGTTGTCACCAGCCGAATCCCTGTCATGCCGAAGGGGTGCCCCAGGGCGATGGAGCCACCTCGGACGTTGAGTTTTTCTTCGGGAATCTCCAGGGCTCGGGCGCAGGGGACCACCTGAGCCGCAAACGCTTCATTCATCTCCCAAAGATCCACATCCGATGTATTCATGTGACAGTGAGCGAGAACCTTGCGGCTCGCTTCCACGGGGCCCAAACCCATCCATTCGGGATTCAATGCTGAAACAGCAGTCCCCAGGATTCGCGCCCGGGGTAGGATTCCCAGAGCCCGCGCCTTCCCTTCCTCCATCACCACCGCAGCGGCGGCTCCGTCGTTGAGGGGGCACGCATTGCCAGCAGTAATCCGGCCATCGGGGCGAAACACCGGGGAGAGGGTGGATAGTTTTTCCAGGGATGTGCCGGGTCGTGGGCAGTCGTCTGTTGATAGGATTCGGCCGTCCGAAAGAACGACAGGGGTGATTTCCCGATGGAAAGCACCAGAAGCCTGAGCTGCGGTGGCCCGCTGCTGAGAGAGCACTGCAAAGGCATCCATTTCACTCCTGGAAACTCCTTCCCGGTCCGCCACCCTCTCCGCCGTCTCCCCCATGGCAAGGTACAGGTCGGGGAGGCCATCCTTTCCGAATCGAGGGTTTCGAGTATCGGGCATCCCGTCGGCTTTTCCCCGAGAAAACCGACTGACGGTCTCCACGCCAGCACAAAGGAAGACCTCGCCTTCACCGGCCCGAATCGCATGAAAAGCCATCCTCAGGGCTTGTAACGACGACGCACAATAACGATTGACGGTGGTCCCTGGAACGTCCACCAAATCGGTGAGAAGGCTGACGGCCCTCCCCAGGTTGTATCCAGCTTCCCCGGCTGGTTGGGCGCATCCAACGATGACATCATCGATCGTTCCCACGGATTCCACCTGGACCTGAGACAGGGCGCTTCGACAAGCAAGGGCACACAGATCATCGGGCCTGAAGCCAGCCAGGGAACCCTTCTCCGCACGCCCGATGGGGGTACGAGTAGCAGAGGCGATGATGGCATTTTTCATGAGATTTCTTTACCAGGACGGCGCGTTGACGCCATGCGACGTAGTTCCGGTTTCATGACTTTTCCGGCGGCGTTGGTGGGGAGATCCTCTACCCAATCCAGATACCGAGGGACCTTGAAGTTGGCCAGCCGTTCCTTGATCCATGCCATGACCAGCGATGTGTCCGGGAGAGTGCCTGAACGGGAGACAACGAACGCGTATCCCACTTCTCCCAGACGATCATCAGGCACTCCAATGACCGCTGCCCTGGAAATATCAGGGTGGCGAAGTAGCATGTTTTCTACTTCGGCGGGTGAAACATTAAATCCACCCACGATGAACAAGTCTTTTTTTCGGTCGGTGATGCTCAAGTATCCGTTGGCATCCTGGATACCGATATCCCCGGTGCGAAGCCATCCCCCTTCGGCGAACGCATCGAGATTAGCATCGGGATCATCCACATAGCCCTCCATGACGTTGCTGCCTCGTACCAGGATCTCCCCCGAATGCCCCGATGGAAGGTCCTTCCCGTCCGGATCAACAATCCTCACCTCAACTCCTGGGATGGGCCTTCCCGAGGTCCGGGCCACCGTCTCATCGTCGTCCCCGGGGTGGCACAACGACACCACTCCCGAGGTTTCGGTCAGCCCATAGCCGGTAAGCACCGAGTCAAAGCCCAGATCGGCTCTCATTCGCCGAATCAGATCCGTGGGAATCACTGCGGCGCCCGTCACCGCCAAACGCAAACTGGAGAGATCGAAACGAGACCGTTCGGGATGGGCCAGGAGCATCTGATACAGGCTGGGTGGTCCGGGAAGAACGGTGATCCTCTCCGCTTCGATTCTCTTCAATACAGCGGAGACATCGAACGTGGGCTGGGGCAGAAGGGTTGCCCCCGCCAAAAGGGCCGCCAACCACCCGGCTTTGTATCCAAAGCAGTGAAAAAAGGGTGCCACGATCAGGTATCGGTCGTGTCCATTCAACCCCACCAACCGGGCCCAGGCATGAAAAACGGTCAGAGTCTGCCGGTGGGTGGTGGGAACTCCCTTGGGAAGTCCGGTTGTACCAGATGTATACAGAATATCGCTGATTTCCTCCGCCGAAATGCTGTCCTGGATTCTTTGAATCTCCTCATCGGACCTGCCATCCCCGGATTTCATGAACTCCTCCCACGAACGGCTGGGGGCCAGGGAGGTTCCTCCCAGGAGAATGATCGGCGGTAGATCGGAGGGGAACTCAGCAGCCTGGGTCAACAAAACGGGATAGTCCACCCCCAGAAAGCCACTGACGGTGAACAGGAGGCGGGCACGCGACCTTTCCAGGAGCTCCCGCGCCTCCACTCCCTTGTATCGGGTATTGAGGGGGACCAGGATGGCCCCAACCGAATGCACCGCCAGTGCTGCCGCAACCCACCGGCTGCTATTGGGGGCCCAGATGGCAATGCGCTCCCTTGGGGTGATTCCTGCTGCGAGGAGGGCTTTGGCCGCTGAATTCACCTCCCGAAGGAGGCGAGTCGCCGAAAAGCGTTGGGCATCGTCTTCGATGAGGAGGCGTTCGGGGAAATGTTCGACCAACCATGCAGGCAGGCGAGCAAGGGTCTCGGGTGGGGGAAGCAGGGTCACGGGGCTGTCGATTCCTGAGAAGGGGAAGGGAGGGAACCGGGGCCGTATAGTGCCTTCCAAGTGCCAGCATCTTTGCACTGACCCTCTTCCTCGCACAAGCGAGTGCGGGGAGTGCGAAGTTCTTTTTGCGGCGGATGAAAAGGCTCTTCCCTTTCTCAGATGGAACACGTTATCGTTGACAAGTGAAACGTGTTTCACTTCGGGCCACCCCAGGCCGGCATACGAGGAAGCCATGAGTCGCATCGTGCAGAGCTGTCAGGAATACTTCGATACCTTGGCAGAGAGGTTCGTTCCTACTGCAGCCAAGGGCGTAAAAACGGTCATCTTCTTTGACCTCCAAGGAGAGGGGGGAGGAGCCTGGGCCGTGCATGTCGACGATGGAACCTTCACGGTGACCACCGGACCGGTCGAGAAGCCGGCGGTGACCATCCAGATGAAGCCGGAGCACTACGTACAGATGGCCAACGGTGACCTGGACGGCACCAAGGCCTTCATGACCCGCAAGTTGAAGGTCAGCGGGTCTATTCCTATGGCCCAGAAGATGAAAAGCTTCCTGCCCCCTCATTCCAAGAAGTAGCGCCGTGGATACCTACCGATTGTTCATCAATGGCTCCCAGGTGGATGGGTCCGACGGGCGGCAGGTGGAGACGATCGACCCCGCCACCGAATCTCCGTGGGCCCGGGTCAGTGCCGCCACCGCCGCTGACGCCCATCGAGCCGTGGAAGCGGCGCGCCAATCGTTTGAGAGGGGAGTGTGGGCGGGGCAGTCGAGGGAGGAGAGGGCGGAGGTCTTGGAGGCCATCGCCGAGGCCATCTTTGCTCGCCAGGATGAGCTGGTAGAAGTAGAGATGAGGGACAATGGCAGCACTCTTCGCAAGGCCTCCACTGCGGACATCCCCGCTACCGCTCAGACTTTCCAGCATTTCGCCGAACTGTTGCGTTCCCAATCTGGAGAAGAGTCCTTTGCCGAGGAGGTCCCGGTCAATAGCCGAAATCTGGTCGTGGAGGAGCCTTATGGGGTGGTGGTGGGAATCGTTCCCTGGAATTTCCCACTCGCCTCCGCCTCCTGGAAAATCGCTCCAGCCATCGCCGCCGGAAATTCCATCGTTCTCAAGCCTTCGCCGGTGACGCCGGTGTCGGCGCTGGTTCTGGCGGAGATCTGTTCCCAAGCCGGCGTCCCTGCCGGAGTGGTGAACGTGGTGACTTCTCCCGAAGACAGCCTGGGCGAGGTCCTGGTCACCCATCCCGATGTCCGCAAGGTCTCTTTCACGGGCTCTACCAAGGTAGGGCGCCGGATCATGGCCATGGCCTCAGAGACGGTGAAGTCCCTGACCTTGGAGCTGGGAGGAAAATCGGCCAATATCATTCTTGAGGATGCTGACCTGGACTGTGCTTCCCAAGGGGCGTTGTTCGGCACGTTTTTTCACAACGGCCAGGTGTGTACATCGGGAACCCGAGTGCTGGTGCCACGGCATTTATATTCGGATTTTCTGGAGCGGATGCTCGTCCATGCCCGCCGCATCCGAGTGGGAATCCCCGATGATCCGGATTCCACCATGGGTCCTCTGGTCAGCGCTCCCCATTGGAAGAACGTGGATGGATATGTCACTGTGGGTCGCAACGAGGGAGCTCTCTGCGTATTGGGGGGAGGTCGTCCCCCGGGCATGGATCGGGGCTACTACTATCTCCCCACCATTTTTTCCGGTGTCCACAACGAGATGCGAATCGCCCAGGAAGAGATTTTCGGGCCGGTGGTGGGCCTGATCCCCTACGAAGGGGAGGAGGAGGCGGTGAAGATCGCCAACGAATCGGCCTTCGGGTTGGCCGGCGCGGTGTGGTCGAAGGACGAGGAACGGGCGCTGGGGCTGGCGCGGCGGTTGCGCGCCGGTACCGTCTGGATCAACGACTACCACCTCTTGAGCCCCCGGTTCCCCTTCGGTGGATACAAACAGAGCGGCGTCGGACGGGAATTGGGTCGGTGGGGCCTTTCTGACTACAGTCAGGTGAAACACATCCACATCGGAGAGGCGACGGGCGCCGAGGAAAAGCCATATTTCGGAATGCTGCTGGGTGATGAAGAGGGAGAGCCATGAGTGTCCCAGTCCTCACCGCCGACCACGTATTGACCTATACCTATCGGCGGAGTGTGGGTCCCATCCTGGGCCAATTCTTTGAGGGGTTGCGGGAGGGGGTTCTTTGGGGAATTCTCCGTCGCGACGGGAGCGTTCTTTTTCCCCCCGCCGAACATGATCCCGACACGGGAGAGCCCTTGACGGACTGGGTTCAGGTCGGTCCAGGAGGGGTCGTGTTGACCTGGGCCTGGGTGACTCATCCACGTCCGGGACACCCCTTGGGACATCCCTTCGCCTGGGCTCTGATTCGCCTGGATGGTGCCTCGACCGCATTGGTTCATGCGGTCGATGTTTCCGATGTCTCTGCCATGAAGACGGGAATGAGGGTTCACGTTTCCTGGAGTGAAACCCGCGTCGGATCGATTCGAGACATGGCCAGTTTCCGGCCGGAGTCGACATGAGCAGCACTGCTGTCACCCTGATCCGCACGCCGGTCCATCTGACCTATCGGATCACTGCCAACCAACGTCTTTCTCAGTTTCTGGAGGCGTTGATGCAGCGCCGCATTCTCGGGGCGGCCTGTCCCCAATGTGCTCGGGTCTACGTGCCCCTGAGGGAGGGGTGTCCCCTCTGTGGTATTCCGCTCCAGGAGGAGGTGTTGCTTCTCGACGGGAGGGGGATCGTCACCACATTTTGTATCATCAATGTCCCTTTTGAAGGTCAGGTTCTTGTTCCTCCCTACGTCGGGGCCTCCATCCTTCTTGAAGGAGCGGACATTCCCCTGTTTCATCTGGTGGGAGGGGTTGAGGCAGAGCGGGTGCGGATGGGGATGCGGGTACGCCCTCGCTGGGCGGTGAATGAGAACCGAACCCCCGGTCTCGATTGCATTGAATACTTTGAACCCACGGGCGAGCCGGACGCCGACTACGCCCAATATGCGTCCCACCTGTGACTCGTCCCGTCGCCATTGTGGCTTCTTCCCAGCTACCTGCCGTCCGCTGCGCGGCGGACAAGGATGAGGTGGGCTTGGTTCAGCCGGTGGTGCGTGATGTCCTGGCGCAGGTGGGGCTCTCCATCCAGGACGTGGGCTTCATCTGTGCAGGGAGCTGTGATTACCTCTTGGGCCGTGCCTTTACGTTTGTATCTGCCATGGATGCTCTGGGGGCCTGGCCTCCTGTCTGCGAGTCCCATGTGGAGATGGACGGGGCCTGGGCTCTCTATGAGGCGTGGGTCCGACTCCAGTGCGGGGATGTGGATACCGCTCTGGTGTATGCCTTCGGAAAATCTTCTCAAGGAGATCAGGCGGAAATCTTTACCCAGCAATTGGATCCCTATGTGTTGGCCCCGCTGGGAGTGACTCCCGTTGAACTGGCGGCGCTGCAAGCGAGAGCCTTGATCGAGGCGGGACGGTGTTCCGAAGAGGAGATGGCGAGAATCGCCTATCGATGTCGCACCGACGCCGCCGGAAATCCAAACGCCCAGGTCCGAAAATCACCGACCCCATCGGAATTGTTCTCTCGCCCATATCACGTATCCCCCCTGCGGGAGCACGACGGCCCGCCTTTATCAGACGGCGCGGCAGCCATCGTTCTTGCGACAGGGGAAGCAGCGCGCCGCCTGGCCTCTCGGCCAGCATGGATCCTGGGGATGGATCACCGCATGGAGCCTCATTCACCCGGGGCTCGCGATCTGACGCGCTCAAAATCCACCGAGACGGCTGGTCGGAACGCGGGGGTTTTCAACCATGTGGTGGACGTGGCCGAGTTGTACGCACCGTTCACCCATCAGGAGCTCATCCTGAGGGAGGCTCTCCACCTGGAGGAGGGCGTCCGTATCAATCCTTCGGGGGGTGCCTTGGCGGCTCATGTGCCCATGGTGGCGGGGCTGACCCGCTTTGCTGAGGCGGCGGGAACCATCGCTCGCGGAGAGGCTCGTCGAGCCGTGGCCCACGCCACCTCGGGTCCAGTCCTTCAGCAAAATCTGGTGGCCCTCTTGGGGGATGCCGTGCCATGACCGGTCGCTGTGCCATCATCGGGATCGGCCAGACGAGGCACGCTGCCCGCCGGGGAGATGTCTCCATGCCCGGGCTGGTTCGGGAGGCCATCCAGCGCGCATTGGACGACGCCGATCTGACATTGGCTGAGGTCGATGCTGTGGTTTTGGGAAAGGCACCGGACACGTTCGAGGGGGTGGTGATGCCCGAGCTGTTTCTGGCAGACGCCCTCGGAGCGGCCGGAAAACCCATCCTCAGGGTTCACACAGCGGGGAGCGTGGGGGGAACCACCGCCATCGTCGCGGCTCATCATGTCGCCGCCGGAATCCATCGACGGGTCCTGGCGGTGGCCTATGAGAAGCAGTCGGAGAGCGACGCCATGTGGGCGTTGTCACAGAGGGTTCCTTTTCAACCCCCCATGGCAGCCGGAGCCGGTGGATATTTTGCTCCGTTGATCCGCGCCTATATTCGTAGGTCCAACGCACCTGCTGATATCGGAATTCAGGTCGCGGTCAAGGATCGGTTGAATGGACTCCTGAATCCCTACGCTCACTTGCATATCGAGAACATTGACGCAGAGATGGTGGGAGCTTCCCCCATGCTCTGGGATCCCATCCGCTACTTGGAGACCTGCCCTTCCTCGGACGGGGCGTGTGCCATGATCCTTGCCGACGAAGAGGCCTCCCGTCACGCACCCCGGGCGCCGGCATGGGTCCATGGCACCGCCATGCGAAGCGAGCCCATGCTCTTTCCGGGGAGGGATCAGGTAAACCCTCAAGCAGGGCGGGACTGTGCCAAGGCGGTATATCAGCAGGCTGGCATCCAGAACCCTATGAAAGATTTAGATGTTGCAGAAATCTACGTTCCTTTTTCCTGGTTCGAACCCATGTGGCTTGAAAACCTGGGGTTCTGTGCCGAGGGGTCGGGATGGCGGTTGACGGGGTCTGGAGTGACCTCCATGGGGGGGGCCATGCCCATCAACCCATCAGGAGGCGTTCTTTGTAGCAATCCCATTGGAGCCAGCGGTCTCCTTCGCTTCGCCGAAGCGGCCTTGCAAGTACGTGGAGGCGCGGGAGAGCATCAGATCGGGGGGGCAAAGCGCGCCCTCGGGCACGCCTATGGGGGTGGATCCCAATATTTCTCCATGTGGGTTGTGGGCAGTGAAAAACCGTGACTTCAGGATCACAGCATTTCCGGTAAACCGGTGAGGATGGGTCGTGGAATTCAACATTGCTGACCTCTTTGAGTCGCTGGTCGACGCCATTCCCGAGCGGGATGCCTTGATTTCCGGGGATCTTCGATTCAGCTTCGCCGCCCTGGAAGAGAGATCCAACCGCCTTGCCCATGCATTGAGGGAGGCGGGGGTGACTCCGGGAAGTCACGTGGGTCTGCACCTGTACAACGGCCATCCCTTTGTGGAAGGGATGATCGCCGCTTTCAAGCTTCGGGCCGTCCCCATCAACATCAACTACCGGTACGTCGCCCACGAACTGAGGTACTTGGTTTCCAACGCCGATCTGGTGGCGTTGATCACCCAGCGTGAGTTTCTTCCCATCGTGGAAGAAGCAATCCTGGGGGTGGACACGCTGAAATGCGTGATTGCCGTGGAGGATGAGAGCGGCGGGGAGAGCGCAACCTTGCCGGTGATGGATTACGAAGAGGTGTTGAGCCGACATTCAGGAATTCGCAGCTTTCCGCCGCGTTCGGGTTCGGATCTATACATCATCTATACCGGTGGAACTACGGGAATGCCCAAGGGGGTGATGTGGAGGCATGAGGATGTTTTCTTTGCCGGCCTGCAGGGAGGGAGCCCGGGGGGTGATCCCATCGAAACTCCCGAGCAACTGGCTGAAAATGCGCTGAGTGAAAACAATGTCATTCACATGCTCCCTGCGGCTCCCTTCATTCACGGAGCGGCTCAGTGGGGGGGGTGGATCGGCATGTTTACCGGCGGAAAAATGGTTCTGCTTCCCGGCCGCAGTTTCGATGCGGCGCGGATCATTCGTTTGATTGAAAGAGAGAGTGTCACCACCGTCACCCTGGTGGGAGATGCCATGGCCCGCCCCATTGTGGATGCTTTGGAGCAGGCGGATCCTTTTCCCGACATGTCCTCTCTGGTTTGTATTGCCTCGGCGGGTGCCATTTTGTCTCCATCCGTGAGGGACCGTCTTCAGGAATTGCTTCCCGATACCCTGGTTCTCAATAACTTCGGTGCCACGGAAACAGGGCATCAGGGGTCGGCCTATCCAGGCGCCGAGGCGGGACCGGGGGGGCGTCCTACCTTTGCCATGGACGCCACCAATACGGTCTTGGATGAAAACATGAGGCCGGTAGTCCCCGGTTCCGGGGTCATCGGTCGGTTGGCCCGCAGTGGGCGCATTCCCTTGGGTTACTACAAAGATGAGAAACAGACCCAGGAACGCTTTGTGGTCCTGGACGGTGTCCGATGGGTCCTGCCGGGGGACATGGCCACGGTCTCTGAAGAGGGGATGATCACCGTCTATGGACGCGGCGCGGTGTGCATCAACACCGGTGGTGAAAAGGTTTTTCCGGAGGAGGTGGAGGAGGCCCTCAAGGCTCACCCGGAAGTGTTCGATGCCATCGTGGTGGGGATTCCCGACGAGCGTTGGGGAGAAAAGGTGGCGGCGGTGGTTCAACCCCGCTCTCGGCCCGGTCCTCCGTTGGCGGAGTTGGACGGGTGGTGTCGCAAGTTCGTCGCTGGATACAAGGTGCCCCGGGTTCTGGTGGAAGTGGATCAAATCCAGCGCCAGCCCAGCGGCAAGCCAGACTATCGCTGGGCGAAGTCCATGGCCAGTGGCGAGGGGGACTCGTGAGCCTGCAACCCGTCTCGTTGAGTGATCTGCCTGCTGCGGCCAGCCCGTTCCCCACCGGGGCCTGCTCATGAAAGAAGAGGCCACTTCCGTGGAGGATCGGGTTGAAGTGCCGCATCCCATGTGGTGGTTTCTGGTCCTGGGAGGGCTCACCCTCCTGGCGTTTCAGGGATTTCACTCCGGATTCTATGAATGGTGGGTGGGAAGCGTACACCGCCTCCCCCCGCAGCCCTACATGGCGGGCCTGTTTGTCGCCTGCATTCCGATTCATGCCTTCGAGGGCATCTATGCCTGGCGCACCGCGCACCGCCTGGGCATGAGCCGCTCCGCATTCGGTTGGGCGGTCCAATGCTTTGTGATTGGCTATCCATCCACCCACTTGCTCCGGAAGAGAGTCAAATCTTGACTGCCCATCCCACTTCTTCTGTCACCCCGCCGGAGGAAGCTGCATCCTCCCATCTTCGGATTGCTCCCATGCCCAAAGGGGGGGCGATCCTGGCCAACACCGCAGAATTCCAGAAGCAACCTCTCCAGTTCGTCATGAAATACTGGAAGCAGTATGGAGACGTGGTTCACTTCCGCGTGGCGTTGCTGGATTGGTATCTGGTGGCTCACCCCGATCTGGTGTGGGAGATCACCGTCAATCGGGCCAGCGAGTTTCAGAAGCCGCTGATCAACAAGCGAATCTTCAAGCTGTTCCTGGGCAATGGCGTGCTCTCCAGCGATGGGGACTTTTGGAAGAGGCAGCACAAGATGATGCTTCCTGGTTTCCACAAACAGAGGATCGATGCCTATGGCGAAATCATGGTCCGTTACACCGAGGAGTTGCTTCAGGACTGGAAGCAGGGGGAGCAGCGGGATTTTTGCGCTGACATGAATTCCCTCACCCTTCGCGTGGTGGCCAAGACCCTCTTCGACGCCGATGTGCGAGGTGCCGCCAAGCGGTTCGGGGAGGCCATGCGAGTCATCGACAGGGTCCTGGTGTCCCATATCAACCTCCCCCTTCCCTTGCCCAAGTGGTGGCCCAGCAAGGCCAATCGGCAGAAGATCCTGGCCATTCGAGAGATCGAGGGAATCATTCACGACATCATCAACGAGAGGCGTGCCTCCGG
Source organism: uncultured Rickettsiales bacterium (assembly GCA_964426935.1). Taxonomy (GTDB): domain Bacteria; phylum Myxococcota_A; class UBA796; order UBA9615; family JAKLKC01; genus CAYRTW01. The sequence continues at coordinate 23,457 of CAYRTW010000029.1, read as the reverse complement.
TGAGGATCGGGGGGATCTCCTGTCCATGCTGGTGTTTGCCAAGGACGACGCGGGGGGAGGCATGACCGACCAGCAGTTGCGGGATGAATCCATGACCCTTTTCTTCGCAGGGCATGAGACCACCGCCCACGCCCTGACCTGGATGTGGTTCCTCCTGGCTCGCCATCCTGCGGTGCAGACACGGCTCAAGGAAGAGCTGCGGGGGGTGCTCGGTGATCGGAGCTTGACGGTCGCCGATTTACCGAATCTTCCCTATCTGGACATGGTCGTGAAGGAATCCATGAGAATCCTGCCATCGGTGTGGTCTTTCATGCGACAGCCGATTGAGGACACCCAGATTGGGGATTTTCTGGTTCCCAAGAACGCTCAAGTGTTCATATGTACCTACATCCTGCATCACGACCCTCGCTACTGGGATGAACCGGAGGAGTTTCGTCCGGAGCGGTTCTCTCGGGAGGAAGAAAAGAAAATCCATCGTGGTGCATACATGCCCTTTGGTGCTGGCCCTCGAATCTGCCTGGGAAAGTCCTTTGCCATGATGGAGGCACGGCTGATTCTGGGGACCCTCATACAAAACGCGGAAGCCAACGTCCCCGATGGGTATGAGATCGATCCGGTGCCCCAACTCTCTCTCCATCCTCGCGATGGCCTTCCCACCGAAGTTCGTTTCCAGAAGTGATTCATCCATGATTCGTACTCCACTGTGTGACCAACTGGGGATCTCCATTCCCCTTTTTGCATTCTCCAAGGCCAAGGAGGTTGTCGCCGAGGTCTCCAAGGCCGGGGGCCTGGGGGTTCTGGGGGCGGTTGCCTACACCACCGCGCAGCTTTCCGACATCCTGGATTGGCTGGATGTCCATACCGACGGAAAGCCCTATGGGGTGGACGTGGTGATGCCCGCCTCCTTGGCGCAGCACGCGGCTGAAGGAAAGATGACCTCATGGGAGGGGATGATTCCTGAGGGTCATCGGGCTTTTGTGGATGATCTGTTGAATCGTTATCAGGTTCCTCCCCTCCCTGAAGGGCAACACGCCTGGCACGATCTTCTGGCGTGGACGGAAGAGGCAACCCGGCCTCAGGTGGAGGTGGCTCTGAGACACCCCATCCGGCTGCTGGCCAACGCACTGGGCCCCCCGCCAAGAGACATTGTTGAGCAGGCCCATCGTCGTGGAATGCTGGTGGCGGCCCTGACCGGCAGCGTGAAGCACGCGCGAAAACACGTAGAAAATGGTGTAGACATCATCGTGGCCCAGGGGACCGAAGCGGGTGGGCACTGCGGGGAGATTTCCACGATGGTTCTGGTGCCGGAAGTAGTGGATGCCGTTTCACCCGTGCCGGTGCTGGCAGCGGGTGGGATCGGGAACGGCCGGCAGATGGCTGCGGCCCTGGCCCTGGGAGCGGCGGGTGCGTGGACTGGGTCCATCTGGCTCACCGCCGCCGAAAGCGATGTCCCATCGGTGTTGCAGGATAAACTTCTGGCGGCCTCCAGTGAGGACACGGTCCGTTCTCGGGCCCTGACCGGAAAGCCAGCACGCCAGTTGCGGACGGCGTGGTCTGATGAGTGGTCCAATCCTCACCATCCCCCCCTTCCCATGCCCCTTCAGTTCATGCTGACTGCCGAGGCGACCAGTCGGATTTTTGGGGCTGCCGGAAGAGGGGAGGGACGAGCCCGGGAGCTGTTGACCTCGCCGGTGGGGCAGATTGTGGGGCAGATGAAGGAAGTGAGGCCGGTGCGGGAGATCATCTCCAGGCTGCTCCAAGAATATGATGAGGCGGTAGAGCGCCTGGCAGGGCGGGGGAGGTGAGATGATTGGAGCAACACCAGGGGGATGGGATCTGGACACCGATTTTGTGGCCGTGGGTTCCGGACTTGCGGGAACCTGCGCCGCTCTGGCTGCGTACGAGGGAGGACTGAAGACCATTGTAGTGGAGAAGTCCGCCAAGGCAGGTGGGGTGTGTGGTTGGTCGGGGGGTGAGGTCTTCGTGCCTGCCAACCCCTTGATGAGAGAGCAGGGGCTGGAGGATTCGGTCGAGAAGGGGAGGGAATACCTTCGATTCCTCGGGGGGGGCTATGAAAATGCGGAGCTACAGGATCGCCTGCTAGGTCTGTCCTCCTGGGCGGTGGAGTATTGCCGCGAGGTCGCCAAGGTTCAGTGGAAGTTGATTCGTGGCTTTCCGGATTATCACCATCCCCACGCTCCAGGGACGGTCGCCGAGGGTCGGTACCTTGAAGTGGAGCTGTTTGCAGGGGCGTCTCTCGGCCCCTGGCAGTCCAAGACATGGCTGACTCCCCATGCTCCCAATGGCGTCACCCACGACGAGATGTTTCAGTGGGGAGGCCTGTCGCAAATGGCAAAGTGGGATTACCGGCTGATGGGGAAGAGGCTGGGACAGGATTTTCGGGGGATGGGCCCGGGGATGATGGGGTATTTCATCAAGGCTGTCGCCGTAGATAGGGCCATCCCCGTTCATCTGAAAACATCCGCACGGGGTCTGATCCAGGATGAGCAGGGGGTCGCCGGGCTGCTCTGCGAGTCGATGGGGAAAACCCTCAGAATCAGGGCCCGCTGCGGGGTGCTGTTGGGCTGTGGTGGCTACGATTGGCATCCAGAATTCCCAAGATATTTCGAAGGGTTACCCGAGTGGAATTCCATGGTACAGGCCACGATGGAGGGGGATAACCTCGTCCTTGGCGGTGACGTCGGGGCTTCTCTGGCTGGGGTACCCGGACACAATCTTGGGATGTTTTTCGGGTACCAGATTCCTGGTGAGACCTCGGAGGGACGCCCCCTGTTCCGCGCCTCTTGGGAGGGGGGATACCCCCATGCCTTGTGGGTGGATCAGCAGGGGAAGCGGTTTGCTGATGAGTCCTTTTATCGAGATTATCTCCCCAAGGTCAGAAGTTGGGACGGAGTGAAGCAGGGTCATCCTCATTATCCGCCCTATCTGATTGTGGATCAGCAATATCGCGAACGTTATGTGTTGGGGACCACGTTTCCCGGACAGCCTCTTCCCGAGGGGTTTGGTGAAAGCGGGGATACTCCAGAGGATCTGGCCCTCAAGCTGGGAATCGACCCCGTGGAATTCAGGGCCAGCCTGGACCGCTTTAACGACGAGGCCTCTCGGGGAGTGGATTCCCAATTCGGTCGGGGCACCTACCCGTGGGCGGCAAAGATGACCGGGGATTCGGCGTATCCCAATCCCAATCTGGGAACAGTGTGCAAACCGCCGTTTCACGGGATAAGGCTGCGCCCGGTAGGGGTGGGCATCAACTCAGTGGGATTGAGAACCGATACTCGGGCGCGGGTCCTCAACACTCGTGGGCAGGTGATCCCAGGGTTGTACGCGGCTGGAAACGCTGCAGCCTGTCTGGACCTGGGGGCCGGGTATCAGAGCGGACTTTCCAACCTCAGGGGCATCGTGTGGGGGCTGGTAGCGGGTCGGCACGCGGCGGGGCAGGAGACACCATGATGCATTTGCAGATTCGGGGGATTGGATGATGTTTGGTTGGGGAAAGCGAAAGTGGTCTCACGAAGTGGATTTGGTGGTGGTAGGGACCGGGGGTGCCGGGCTGACAGCGGCCCTGGCGGCTTCGGAGCATGGGGCCTCGGTCATCCTCCTGGAGAAGAGCGGGAAGGTGGGGGGAACCACAGCGGTCTCGGGAGGAGTGGTGTGGGTTCCCTGCAACCCCCATATGGCGGCTGTTGGGATCAGCGATTCCAGGGAAGAGGCCCTCCAATACATTCGCCGGATCGCCGACGGAGCTTCAGAGGATGTCCTGCTGGAGCGATTTGTGGACGCAGCGCCGGAAATGGTTCGCTTTCTGGAATCCAAAACGCCAGTGCAGTTTTCTGCTCTAGGCCACTACCCGGATTACCACCCTGAGTTTGAAGGGGGAAAGCCGGGTGGACGCTCCATGGAAACGGGCCTGTTCGACACCCACCAGTTGGGGACCTGGCGAGAAAATCTGAGACGAAGTCCGGTTTTCGGAAGCACTCCTATGACCGTTTCTGAGGCAACCTCCTGGGGTGTCTTCTCGAAGCCGCTGAGCCTGCCATACGGGGAGCTGGCCAAACGATACAAGGCCGGTATGGTGTGTTACGGGGGGTCTCTGGTGGGGCGTCTGCTGAAGGGATGCCTGGATCGGGGCATCGAGCCCTGGCTCCAGGCCGACGCCCAGGGGCTGGTTTCAGAAGAAGGTCGGGTTATTGGTGCTCGCGGTGTATACAGCGGCAAGGAGTTTTTGATTCGGGCCCGGAAAGGGGTGGTTCTGGCCAGTGGGGGATTTGAGTGGAATCCCGAGTTGATTCGAAAATTCCTGAACGGTCCCCTGACTCACCCCAACAGCCCACCTGTGTCCCACGGCGACGGGCTCAAGATGGCCATGGCAGTAGGGGCGGATCTGGGAAACATGAGTGAGGCGTGGTGGTGTCCTTCGGTGCGGGTTCCGGGAGAGGAATATGATGGTCATCCCCTGTCGCGAGGTGATTTTGCCATCCGCTCCTTGCCCCATTCGATCCTGGTCAATCGGCAGGGAGAGCGATTTGTCAACGAAGCGCACAACTACAACGACATGGCCAAACCTCTCCATCATTGGGATCCCGTCGCCCATGACCGGGTGAACCTGCCCGCATTCCTGGTGGTGGACCAGGATTTTGTGGACCGCTACATGCTGGTGACTGCGGTTCCGGGGATGCCGGTTCCTGAGTGGATTGTCCGATCAGACACCCTGGAGGGTCTGGCGGAGAAACTGGGAGTGAGCCCGGTGAACCTGCACTCCACCGTCGAGCGATTCAACCGGCATGCTCTGACCGGGTGTGATGAGGATTTCAAACGGGGAGACAGTCTTTACGACCGTTTTTATGGCGACCCCAGCCATCTGCCCAATCCCAACCTGGGTACCCTCGGACGGCCCCCTTTCTATGGGCTGGAAGTTCATCCTGGAGCCATTGGGACCAAGGGAGGACCGCGGGTGGACGTGGAAGCCAGGGTGCTTCATGTGGAGGGACACGTCATCCCCGGGCTGTACGCTGCTGGAAACGTCATGGCCGGAATTACCGGTCGGGGTTATCCGGGAGCGGGCAGCACCATAGGAGTGGCCATGACCTGGGGGTTCATCGCCGGAACCCACGCGGCAAGGAGTCACCATGCCTGAATCAACGGTGTCCCGGTGTGTCCAGGGCAGCCCGGAGACGGTCTGGCAGTTTGTTCAGGACATGGGCAACTGGGCTCCCATGATTACCGGATATCAATCCCACCAGCAGCTCTCCGATACTCAGTCCACCTGGGTTCTGAGAGGCGATGTGGGCATCTTGAGCCGGACCGTTCGCCTGGATGTTCATATCACCGAGTGGATTCCCTTGCAGCGGATTCGCTTTACGTTGACCGGTCTGAACGAGGTGGTGGCCGGGGGAGGAGTGTTTGAGATGAGGCCGATGACGACGGAAGAACGGGAGATGGATCCGCCTCCTGCTCCGACTCTCAGCTTCTGGGCGCGTTGGGTCCGGTGGTGGCTTCGCCTGTTCATGCCGGCACCTGGGCTCCCTTCTCCACGGGCTGCAGGTGCGGCGGCAGGAGGGCCAATGACCCAGCTTGATTTCACCTTGGGAATGGAGGCGGGCGGCCCGACAGGTCCCCTGGTCAACGCCCTTCTGGAGCCGGCATTGCTGGCCGCAGCGGAGGATCTGGGTTCCCGAATCGTGACTCATCTGACCACCATCGGATCCGGGGAAAGGAAGAATCACTCATGAAACTGGGATTGATGATCGGGTATTCGGGCGCCAAGGTAGAGTTGGACTGGGGCCTCATTCAGGAGGCAGAGCGCTGTGGTTTTGATTCGGTGTGGACGGCAGAAGCCTGGGGCTCGGATGCGGTGTCCCCCCTGGCATGGATTGGGGCTCGGACTGAAAAGCTCAAGCTGGGAACGGCCATCATGCAGTTGCCGGGGCGCTCCCCCGCCAACACCGCCATGACCGCCATGACCTTGGACTCTCTCTCTGGAGGGCGGTTCTTGCTGGGATTGGGAACTTCGGGACCTCAAGTCGTGGAGGGGTGGCATGGAGTCTCGTTTGACAAGCCGCTGACCTGGCTTCGTGAATACATCACCATCGTTCGAACCATCCTCGCCCGAGAAAAGCCCCTGGAATTCAACGGGGTTCGATATCAGATCCCCTACCAAGGCGAAGGCTCAACGGGTTTGGGAAAGCCCCTGAAGAGCATTCTTCATGGCCGACGAGACATCCCGATTTATACCGGCTCCATGGCTCCCAAAAGTCAGGCGCTGGCAGCTGAACTCGCCGACGGGTTGCTTCTCACCTGCATGCACCCGGAGAGACTGGACGTCATTCGACCGCATCTGGAAGCCGGTTTTTCCAAGGCCGGTGGCGGGAAGGGGTTCGATTCCTTCGACATTGCTCCCACCGTGGCCGTGGTTCTCGGAGAGGATCTGGAAGCCTGTCGCGCTCCCCTGAAGGCCAGTCTGGCTTTGTATATCGGTGGAATGGGGGCACGGGACAAGAATTTCTACAATGAATACATCCGCAAGGTGGGGTATGAGGAGGTCGCTGTGCGGATTCAGGATCTCTACCTCTCGGGCCGGAAGGCGGAAGCCATCGCCGCTGTCCCCGATGAATTGGTAGACGCCCTTCATCTGGTGGGATCGCCCGATCGGGTCCGGGAGCGATTTGCCGCTTGGAAGGAATCTGGGGTGGGAACGCTGATCGTGGGGACGCGCCAGGTGGAGGCGATACGCCTTCTCGCCGAGCTGAACCAGGCTTCCCGCTAGAGCCCGGTGATGCGAATGGCCGCCGACCGGGAACGGTAATGGCGATTGAGATGAATGAGCACGGGAGTCAGCGCTTCCAGGGCGATGGCGTTCTCCAGGGGACCCGCATCCAGGGGGCGGGCGCCCAGGTCAGCAAGAAGCTCGGAAACGACCATCTTGGCACGGGGATCATTTCCACAAAACAAGACATCTCCTTCCAGGGGGCGATCTTTTTCGGCGAGATGAATCCATGAAACATGATGCAAGGTGGCAACAATCGCGACTGAAGAGCCAAGGATATCCGCCGCCTCCAGGGCCGCAGCTTTGCCGGTGGGGAGAGTGACCCGATACACCGAGGGGGGAGCCAGGGGAACGGTGATGTCGATCAGGATCCGGCTAGTGAGGAGCGAGGATAATTCCTGCAACACACCTCGATGCGCTGAGTAAGGTACGGCCAGAACCACCACTTCAGAGGAAGTCACTGCCTCCTGATTGCTACCCCCCTTGATGGAGCAGGACCCATCCGTCCCCAACTCGGTGGCACGGAGAACCGCCCTCTGGGGATCTCTGGATCCCAGAAACACGTCGTGTCCGGCCCGAGCCCACCGGGTTGCCAGTCCTCCTCCCTCTTGACCGGTTCCGCCAATGATGCCGATACGCATGGGAGCCTCTCCATGGGTCTGTTGAGATGACAGGTCGCCGCGCCATCCTACCGAAAGGATGCTTCAACGGCGTGTGATATCTTCACCCTGTTCCGCAGCGGGGAGGTTTCTCTCCCTGAGTTGCAGAGCGAGACAGGCGGCGTGGCATGATCGGTCTTGTCGGCGAAGGCTCCTTGCGAGTGGATTCCGTTCCATCCCTCCCCATTGTTCAAACGGGAGAGGATCTGGTGAGTTTCATCCTCGACGGATTCTGCCGGGCGGGCATGGATCTCAAGGCCCATGATGTTGTGGTGTTGACCTCCAAGGTGGTTTCCCGGTCGCAAGGAAGATTCGTCAACCTTCAGGATGTGATTCCCGGTGAGGAATCCCATCGTCTGGCGGCCATCACGGAGAAGGATCCGCGCATGGTGGAATTGATCCGGCAGGAATCGCAAATGATATCCAGGGTGGCAGCAGGAGTGCTCATCGTGAAGAACAAGCAAGGAGTGGTGGGGGCAAACGCCGGAATTGATCTCAGCAATTCCCGACCGGCCGGAGCGGACCCGGACTCTGGTCCATGGGCCCTCCTTCCCCCTGTGAACCCGGATGGAGTGGCAAAACATCTCATTCAGGGACTTGAACTTCGCGGTCATTCCCATCTGGGTATGGTGATCACCGACTCCTTGGGGCGACCCTTCAGGCATGGCACGGTTGGCTGCGCCATTGGGGTGGCAGGTCTGCCCGCCCTGTGTTCCATGAACGGGAAAGAAGATCTTTTCGGTCGGGTTCTGGAGCACACCATCACGGCCCTCGCCGATCAGGTTGCTGCCGTGGCGGATCTGGTGGCCGGACAGTCCGCCGAGGGGAGGGCCATTGTTCGGGTAAGGGGATTGAAATTCATTTCTGAGGAGAGCAGCGCCTCACAATTGTTGCGTTCAGCCAGCGAAGACCTCTACCTGTAGCTCTTGAAATGAGAGGAGATATACATGCAGAAATCCCGTCCACCGATTGCAGCGGGAAGGCTTACGGTTCTGTCCGGCGGCGTGGGAGGGGCGAGGATGATTCACGGGTTGAACAAGTTGTTGGCTCCCCATTGCCTCTCAGTCATCGTGAATACCGGAGACGACTTTGACCACTGGGGTCTGCGAATTTGCCCTGATCTGGACACGGTGATGTATACGTTGGCTGACGCGGCACCGGTGGAGAGGGGCTGGGGATTGGAAGGGGAGACCTTTCATGCGCTGGAGATGGTAGAGCGCTACAGCGGAGCCTCCTGGTTCGGACTTGGAGATCGGGATCTGGGGACCCATTTGATGCGGACCGAGGCGCTGCGCCGGGGGGAATCCCTCTCGTCCATCACTCAGCGCTTGTGCGAGTGTTGGGGCATTCACGCCACCATCCTGCCCATGTGCGACGAACCCAAGCCCACCCTGGTAGATACAGAATCACACGGAACCTTGGGGTTTCAGCAGTGGTTTGTGCGACACCGCGCTCAGCCCCCGGTCTCACGGGTCTACTGGGAGACCTCTCCTCGGCCAGCGCCGGGGGTGATCGACGCCATCCTTTCTGCCGAAGCCGTCATCCTGGCGCCCTCCAACCCCTATGTCTCCATCGATCCCATTCTTACCCTTCCTGGAATCACTGAGGCCCTCTCCGAAGCGCGGCGGGTGGTCGCCATTTCCCCTTTGATCCATGGGCAGGCGATAAAAGGTCCCTTGGGAGGGATGATTCGCTCGTTGGAAGGGGCAGAGCCGGGGGTGGAAAGCATCGCTCGCCACTATCTTCCCTGGCTGAAGGGTCTGGTGGTGCAGGAGGGGGATTCGTGCGAGGTGGAGGGGCTCTCCATTCTGGAAACAGACATCTTGATGCCAGATCGGGAAGGATCGCTGCGATTGGCCGGGGAGGTGCTGCGGTGGCTGGGGCTTCGATGACTCGATCTGCGGAGATCTGGGCCATGGTTCCGGCAAAGGAGTTCGGGAGCGCCAAGAGCCGTTTGTCTCCACATCTCTCCCCGGCCGAACGAGCTGCCCTGGCGGAGCACATGCTGTTTCATGTGGTCAGCACGATTCAACGCTCGCGGCAGGTGGAGGGAATTCTGGTTCTTGCTGGCTCTCCTCAAGTGGGTGAATTGGCGACAAAGCTGGGAACTCGTGTTCTTCTCGACCCTGAGCCCTCAGCGACGGACCCGTCGCCGTCGTTGGCCGCCGTGGTGGACCGGGGAGCACGGTGGTTGGAGGAGAGAGGCGTCGCCGGGGGGAGTGTTTTCATGGCGGATCTTCCCGGTCTGGAAACCGCGGACGTGCAAAGGCTGGTAGATCCGGTAAGGCGTGGAAACGCTGCGATTGCTCCCGACTCCACGGGCATGGGTACAAACGCGCTGGGTCTGTATCAGCCGTGGCACCTGACGTTTGCGTTTGGGGCGGTCACCAGCTTTTCCAGGCACCTTGAGGCCCTCTACCAACTGGGAGCGACCGTGGAGATCATCCAGAGTGCGGGGTTGGCCTGGGACCTGGACGAAGCCTCGGATCGGCAGGGCCTGGCGGAACGACGCGGCGCGGGGGCTGGGGAAAGGGAAACCGGCCACTCTGGGTGAGCTCCGCATAGGTTCCGAATCGGGAATCTCCGTCTGAGATGGCATCGAGTGGATGGGAGGAGGCTTCACCGGGGGCGAATCTTCGCAGGACCTGGTACCGCATGGTTCTTTCCCCCGGGATTCGTTGCAGGCTGTGTATCCACTGGTGAAGGGCAGAGGGAGAGGCGAACTGCCCGTGGGTGGAGCCGGCGGCAGTAGAAATGCTTTCGTTCATCAGCGTTCCGCCCAGGTCGTTTGCCCCCGCCTTCAAGATGCGGGCTGCCATCTCCAGCCCGTGCTTGACCCAGGAAACCTGGATGTTCCGAAAGGTAGGGCCCAGGAACAATCGGGCGATGGCATGCACCCGAAGGGAGAGGGAGGAGCTGGCCTGGGAAGTCTCGTTGGGAAACAAACCACGGGTGGTCATCGGGGCTTCTTGGGGAACGAAGACCAGGGGAACGAACTCGGTAAATCCACCTGTTTCCTTCTGGATGCGACGGAGGAGATCCAGGTGGCGGACCCGATGGGAGGGAGTCTCCAGATGACCAAACATCATGGTCGAGGTGGTGGGAATGCCCAGACCATGCGCTGTTTTGACGATATCGACCCATTCAGAAACGGGGATACGACCAGGTGCCAGACGCTGTCGCAGCGCCTCATCCAATATTTCCGCTGAAGTCCCCGGGATGGAGCCCAAGCCGTGCTCCATCAACGTTTCAAGCCATCTGCGCGTGGAAAATCCGGCCAGGGAAGCGCCGTATTTTATTTCCTCGGGGGACCATGCGTGAAGATGAATGCCGGGCGCGGCATCGCGGATGGCGTCCATGATGTCAAGATAGTCCTGTGCTCGGGCACTGGGGACCAGTCCAGCCTGTACGCAAATCTCAGTTGCACCGAGTGCTTGAGCCTGGCGAGCGCGTTCGGCGATTTCCGTAGGTGGAAGGAGATATCCTTCGGTGGAGCGGGATGTCCTGGAGAAGGCACAGAACCGGCATCTTTTGATGCAAACGTTGGTGAAATTGATGTTTCTGTTGACGACATAGGTCACGGTGTCCCCTGCCTGACGCTGTCTCATGACGTCGGCTGTGGTCAGGAGGGCGTTCAGGTCCTCCCCCTGGGCGTCCTCCAGTGCCAGGGCACCAGCCAGGGAAAGCTCCTCACCCTCCAGACAGCTCTCCAGAAGGGCACGAACCCCAGGGGAAGCGCTGGCAACGCGAGCCATGACATCGTCAAAAGATGCTTCAGGCAGCATGTGAGGGGCCGTAAGGGGAAAGCATGCGGGTTTGCACCTCCGCGATCTTGTATACCAGGGAATCATCTATCCAAGGCGAGTCTTTCTCCATGTATCGAGGGTAGATGGGGAGGCGGGGTTGAAGCCGGAAACCTTCACTGTGACAAACGGTTCGGAGAGAAGAAATCTGGGGCCAGGGGTGATGAAGGTTGATGTAGTCCGGAGTGAGGGGGGAGATCCCGCCGAAATCATTGATTCCAGAATTCAGAAGGAGGGGAATGGAGTGGGGATTCAGGTTGGGAGGGGATTGAACGGAAACCTCATCAGGCAGCAGAAGGCGCGCCAGGGCAACCGTTTCGGCAATGACCTCAGCCTCAGGGTCAGGCCAGGAGGCCGCCGGAGTCCGGGGATGGGCACGGAAGTTCTGGACGATGACTTCTTGAATATGCTGGTGGCGTTGGTGCAGGGCACGAATGGCCAGAAGGGATTCCACACGCTCCGCTGCGGTTTCACCGATTCCCACCAGGATGCCGGTGGTGAAAGGGATCTTCATTTCTCCTGCCGCCTCCATCATGGCGAGGCGCCGATGCGGATGCTTGTCAGGAGCGCGGGCGTGGGCCATTCCTGGTTCCATCAGGCGAAGTGACGCGGTCTCCAGCATGAGCCCAAGGCTGACATTGACGGGTCGAAGCAGGGCCATCGCTTCTGGGGAAAGGAGACCCGCATTGGTATGAGGAAGGAGTCCCGCTGCCAGGGCCGCTCGCGCGGCGGACGCCAGGTATTCGGGAGTGGTGTGATGCCCCCAGCCTTGGAGGAGGCGCCGATAGGCGGGCGAGAAGGATTCTGGAGAATCACCAAGGCAGAAAAGCGCTTCAATGCAGCCCGTATCGTGAGCGGATGCACATATGCTCTCCACCTCCTGGGGATCCATGGTATGTGCTTGAGGATCCTGGGGATTTTTGCGAAACGAGCAATAATCACAACGATTGCGACAGAGATTGGTGAGGGGCAGAAAGGCCTTGGGGGACCAGGTCACCGTCTTTCCCCAAGCGTCATCTCTCACGGCAGATGCGGCCTGGCGAAGGTGGCTCGGATCAAGGGAAAGCAGGTGAAGGGCGAGATCGGCGGGGATGGGTATGGAGGAAGAGGAAGAGCGATCCTCCACGGAGCGAAAGAGGGCCGGATCTTTCTCCGGGCTGTAGAGCAAAGAAGTCATGACCCTTCCGAGTATCACACGAAATGCTGCTGCACGACCGGATCCCTTCGTCGCGGGTCCTGATAGAGCCATTTTGGGCCCTTCAGGGTACCCCATCGTCCAGATGGGTACCCCGCACAACCCAAGGCGGTTGCTTCGGTTTTTGGGTCCCTCCGCTCCTTGGGCTGCGGCCGTTCGCTCGCTGCGCTACGCATTCTGTGTGATCCTTTCCATCAATAGCCTTGAAGCTCGGCCCACCGCTGCCGGTGCCAGGAAGAGTCGCCAAAGGTCACTTCGGCCGCCCGGGCCCGCTTCAGATAAAGGCCAATGTCGCATTCGTCGGTGACCCCAATGCCACCATGCATCTGGACCGCTTCCTCGGCGACGTGGAGGAAGGTATCCGATGCCCTTGCCTTGGCCAAAGAAGCAAGCCGGGAGGCGGCAGGAGAAGCCTCCTCCATGGCCTGCGCTCCTCCCCGCACGGTGGAGCGAGCCAAGGCAAGATCGATGTAGAGGCGCGCCGCCCGATGCTGGAGGGCTTGGAAGGAACCGATGGGGACTCCGAATTGCTTTCGTTCCTTGAGCCAGGAGAGGGTTCGCTCAAAAGCCTCGGTCGCTCCGCCACACATCTCGGCGGCCAGCCCAAGGGCGGCCTGGTCAAAGACCTTCTCCAGGAGGGCCGCAGTGTCAGCGGGGCCAGCAACCCGAGCGCTTTCCGGCAGGGCGACCTCCTCCAGTGCGATTTGACCCACCCCCGCGCCGTCGATGCGGTACTGCTGAGCCCGCTGAACACCGGGGGTGTCACCGGATACGAAAAACAAGGAAGGAGTCGAATTTTCCAGGGAGGACTCCTCCAGTGCAGTTACCAAAAAGCCGTCGGCAACGTGCCCGTCGAGGACCTGGGTCTTGACACCGTTCAGGTGGTATCGCCCCTCCTTCCAGAGGGCCGAGGTCTTGATCCGGCGAAAATCGTTCCGCGTTCCTCGCTCCTGCCAGGCCAGAGCCATCAGCTTTTCCCCGGCGAGGATGGGAGGAATCCAGGATGAGGCAAGGGGGTCACCCAGGATGTCCAGCAGGGGGAGGGCCAGCAGCAGTTGAGACACCAGCGGCTCGGGACATAGAAATCGCCCCGATTCCTCCAGCAACACACACAGGGCGGAAAAACCCATCTCCGACCCTCCCCACCGGGTGGGTACCGCCACCCCCAGGATCCCCAGGTCGGCCAACTCCTTCCAGAGGGAGGGGGACCATCCCCGGGGATCTCGGGTGTCGCGAAGCAGTCGCAGCCGAGAGGGTGCGGCTTTTTGAGCCAACACGCGACGAACGGTATCCTGAAGGGCTCGGTGATCGTCGGCCAAGGTCAGTGTCATGAGGACTCGGGAAGGCCCAGCACACGGCGGGCGATGATGTTCAGTTGGATCTCAGAGGTTCCTCCCTCAATGGAGTTGGCCCGAGAGCGAAGCCACTCGCGGGTCGCCATCAGATCTTCCGGCAGGAATCCTTCTCCCTCCCAGCCGATTCCTTCCGGGCCGGCAATCCGAACAGCCAGATCATATCGGGCCTGTTTCAAGTCGCTTCCAGCCACCTTCAGGATGGAACTTTCCAGCCCGGGCTGCCCTCCCGCCATTTCCTGGTGGATGCGGGCCAGGGTGAGCTGAAACGCGGTTTCATCCATGGCCAGTTGGGCAATCCTGTCTCGAATCCGAGGGTCAGGAAGAGGGCCTGTAGGAGAGTTCATGTGATATCTTGCGGAATTCACTAGGGAAGATTCACTTCCAGCCATCTGATCTGAAATCGCCGCACCGATGACCGAACGCTCGTGTTGAAGCAGGGCCTTGGCCACCGTCCAGCCGCCGTTGACCTGATGTACGGCATTTTCGATGGGGACGCGAACACCCTCCAGGAAAACCTCACAAAACGGGGATTGACCACTGATGAGGGGAATTCGTCGCGCGGTGACACCAGGAGATTCCATGTCGATGAGCAAAAAAGTGATCCCCGCCTGCTTTTTGGCATGGGGGTCGGTGCGTACCAGGCAAAATATCCAGTCGGACAGGTCGGCGTGTGAAGTCCAGACCTTCTGCCCGTGGACGATGAATTGATCGCCGTCCTGAACAGCCCGTGTCTGGAGAGACGCCAGGTCCGAGCCTGCGCCAGGCTCCGAGTACCCCTGACACCAACGAATCTCCCCTCGGCATATGGCGGGGAGATGAGTCGCTTTCTGTCTCTCCGTACCAAATTGAAGCAGAACCGGGCCGAGCATGACCAAGCCGAATCCCACCAGCGGCGGAGGAAGGCGCAGCGCCGCCAACCTGTTTTGAAACACTCGTGCCTGAGCCTCTGACAGTCCTGCACCACCATATTCCCGAGGCCATGTGGGAGCGGTCAAGCCTTCCGCTGCACACACCTCCAGCCAGCGGCGACGATCCTCCCCCGGGTCTGCCGCTCGTTTTCCTCCCCAGAAGCCGTCAAAGGCTCCTGCGCCCCGGGTACCCACCAGGGAGGGGGGAGCGTTCCGGGCCAACCAGGAATCGATGGAGGCCTCCAAATCTGAAGATGAAAGCATGGAACTCGCTCAAGCCTCTGTTTGACTCGAAGAGACATCAGGCTGGTGATGCAGTACAGTGAAAAGGAACGCGGGTGCAAATGAATTGGAGAGCAAGGCCCCATGGCCCTTGTAGATGACTTCAAGAACGCCGTTTCCTCTTGGGCGTCGGGGGTGTCGGTGGTGTGTATTGCCGCCGACGGGCGTTCCTACGGGATGACCGTTTCGGCCTTCACTTCCCTCTCCCTGGAACCTCCCCTGGTGCTGGTGTGTCTGCATCAATCTTCCCGAATTCTCCAACGAATTCCTGAAGTGGGACGGTTCTCCATCAGCATTCTCGCCATGGGGCAAAAGGAGGTGTCGGATTTTCATGCCGGGCGCCAGGGGATTACACCTCCTCCCGATGCCTGGGTTCACTGGACTCCCGCTGGGGATCCGGTGATTCAAGGCGCGGCGTCCTGGCTGATTTGTGGGGTTCATCAGATCATTGACGGGGGTGACCATTCCATCGTGATAGGCAGGGTCGAAGAGGTGGCCACTCAGGAACAAGAAGCCCCCCTGGTGTATCACCGGCGGGGGTACAAGGGTCTCACCGGATAAGGGGATGGACCTGGAAAGCTGACCCATGCCTCTACTCCCTGGTTCGGCTTCGAGCCATGTCCAGCGCCAGATCCTCGATCATGTCTTCCTGACCTCCCACGGTGCGACGGCGGCCGAGTTCAACCAGGATCTCGCGGGAGGAAATTCCGTAACGTTCGGCGGCCCTCTTGGCAAAAAGCAGGAAGGAAGAATATACCCCCGCGTATCCCAGGATGAGGGAGTCTCGATCAATGCGAACGGGGGGGTCCATCAGAGGCCAGACCAGATCTTCAGCAACATTCATGACTTTTTCCAGATGGCACCCATGGTCAGCTCCCATCCGATCTAGAACGGCCACCAGGATCTCCAGAGGGGTGTTCCCGGCCCCGGCTCCCAGTCCGGCCGCTGAGGCATCGATGCGAAGAGCCCCGGCCTCCATCGCCGCCAGGGAGTTGGCCACTCCCATGCTCATGTTGTGATGACCATGAAATCCTATCTGGGTATGGGGGTGAAGCCCCTGACGCAGGGCAGTGATTCGGGCGGTGACATCATCGGGAAGCATGTACCCTGCGGAGTCAGTGCAGTAAATACATTCAGCGCCAGCATCCTGCATGAACAGGGCTTGTTTCAGAAGCTGCTCGGGAGGGATCATGTGGGCCATCATGAGAAATCCCACCGTGTCTACCCCCAGCTTTCGAGAGGTTGCGATGTGCTGTCCCGATACATCGGCTTCGGTGCAGTGGGTGGCGACTCGGATGCAAGAAACGCCGTGATCCACCGCCATGCGCAGGTCGTCCTCGGTACCGATTCCGGGAAGGAGGAGGGCGGAGACCCGGGCTGTCTTCATTCGGGGCACGACGGCGGCGAGGTACTCCGCATCGGTATGGGCGGGGAAGCCGTAGGTGACCGACCCCCCTCCCAGGCCATCTCCGTGAGTGACCTCAATGAGGGGGACCCCTGCATCATCCAGGGCGGTGGCGATGGCCACCATCTGATCAATGGAAATCTGATGGCGCTTGGGGTGCATCCCGTCGCGAAGGGTCATGTCATGGAGGAGAACCCTGGTTCCCAAAAGATTCATGTCCACTCTCCGCGTCGCTCTTGAACGAACATCTCCGCAGTACGCAGCGCCGCCGCAGTCATGATGTCCAAATTTCCGGCGTAACGAGGCAGATAATCACCCAACCCTTGAACCTCCAGATAAATAGAAACCCGGTTGTCTTCAAAAACGGGCCCATTTTTGAGACGATAACCCGGGACATACCCTTGCACCTCCCGAAGCATGGCATGTACCGAGGCGGTGATGGCGGTTTGATCGGGCACATCCTGGGTCAGGCAATGAACGGTGTCTCGCATCAGGATGGGAGGTTCAGCAGGGTTGATGACGATGATGGCCTTTCCCTTCTGCGCTCCCCCCACTCTCTCGATCCCCGAAGCGGTGGTGCGAGTGAATTCATCGATATTCTGCCGGGTACCGGGGCCGATGGAGCGAGAGGCAACAGTGGCAACGATTTCTGCATACAGCACCGGCTGGACCCTGCTTACCGCTGCCACCATGGGGATGGTCGCCTGGCCACCACAGCTGATCATGTTGACGTTTGGGGCACGACTCCCCGCATGGTCCTTGAGGTTGACCGGGGGAACACAATAGGGGCCGATGGCGGCGGGGGTCAGGTCAATGACCAGGGCACCAGCGGCGGTCAGTTTTCGAGAATTTTCGGGGTGGACCTTGGCGGAAGTGGCGTCGAAGACGATCCGGATCTCATCCGCATGCAGATGGGGAAGGAGGCCATCCACCCCGTCGGAGGTGACCTTCAAGCCCAAGTCCTGGGCGCGGCGAAGCCCTTCAGATTGGGGGTCGATACCCACCAGCCAGCGAGGCGTGACCCACTCGCTTCGCAACGCCTTGATGACCAGATCGGTCCCAATGTTCCCCGAGCCAATGATGGCGACATTGATTTTCCGCCGGGCAATAGATTCAACGGAAGCGGACATGAGCTCCCCCGATGTCGGTGATGTACAGGCTCATCTCGTCCCCCGGCTGAACCGGCTCCAGAGGGACCCAGGAGCCTGAAAGGATGATATCCCCCGCACAGAGTGAGACGCCGTATTGAGCCAAGGTGTTGGCAAGCCAGGCGACGCAGGCCAGGGGGGACCCCATGGCCTCGGCACCGGTCCCTCGACTGAGGACCGTTCCGTTCTTCCACACCGTCATCTGACAGGCAGCGAGATCAATGCCGTGGGGCGGGCGTTCTTCCCCTCCCAGAGTGAACAGGCCGCAGGACGCATTGTCTGCCACGGTATCCTGGATGCGGATCCGCCAGTCCTGGATGCGGGAATCCACAATCTCAAAGCAGGGAATGACCGCTGCCGTGGCACGAAGCACATCTTCGTGAGTTACTCCGGGTCCCACCAGATCGGAGTGGAGGCGAAACGCCAGCTCGCCCTCAGCCCGGGGTTGAATCAGGCTGTCGCTGATAAACATGGGTTCGCCGGGTGGGACATACATGGCGCTGGTCAGATAACCGAAATCAGGCTGATGGACTCCCAGCATGTCCTGAACAGGACGAGAGGTCACCCCGATTTTCTTTCCGATGAGGACTTCTCCATGCTTGAACCGGTTCTGCAGGAAATGCTGAGACACGCCATACGCCTCTTCGATGGTCATTTGAGGGTGGCGGGTGGTCAGGGGGGAGACAGGAAGCCGAGTCTTCAGAGCCTCGTATAGCTGGGCTCCCAGTTCGGCCAGGGAGGTGGGGGTCACGATTCCACCAGGAATTGAAGGGTGGTGGCGTTGAAGAGGGAAGGCCTTTCCACCATCACCCAATGGCCACAACGGCTGAGGGTCATGACTCGGACATCCGGGCAGGCGTTGGCCAGGGTCCAGGCCCCCGAGGGGGGACAGAACTGGTCGTTCATTCCCCAGAGAGCCAGGATGGGGCATTGGAGGTTGGGAAGCTGATCCACCAGGTTGGGCACGGTCAAGGTTTCAAAGACCCTCTTGGGCTGGGTCAGGGCCACCGCCAGTCTCTCTTCGATGAGCTCTTCGGTGATCAGGGCCGGATCCCAGAGTTGAAGCTGAAACACCCGGCGCATGGACTCACGAGAAATACCTTCTTCGGCAAAAACCGCCCGCAGCATGGTGCGGATGCCCTTCATCTCGAAATATCTCTCCCGGGGCTCCAGACCTCCTGGCGCCATCAAAACCATCTTGTTGACCCGTTCCGGAGCGTTCAGGGCCAACCGGATGCACATGGCTCCCCCGAGGGAATTGCCCACCAGGGAGAAGCGGTCAATCCCCAGAGCGGAGAGGAAGCGCTGGACTCCGTTGACCAGCCAGTCCAGGTGATACTCGGCATCTTCCGGCATGGAAGAGAGCCCAAAGCCCAAGGTGTCAGGGATGAGACAGCGGAAACCTCTAGAGGCGAAATAGCTCTGATTCAGGTGAAAATTGCTCCACCCACTGGCCCCCGGTCCGCTTCCATGGATGAAGACCAGGGGATGACCGGCTCCCGCTTCATGGTAGTGGATGCGAAGGCCGTCTCCGATGTCACAGAATCGACCCACGGGAAGGGGCGGGGGAGGAGGGGTCATTTTGAAGCTCGGGGAGGTGGATGGTGGCCCCAATCGCTGATCCGGTCATAAACGGTGGGGACCCAGGAGGCTTCGTCCTCAATCAGCCTCCCTCCCCAGCCAAACTCAAACTCGAATCCCGAGGGGGTCCGTGCATAAAACGAAAACATGTGATCGTTGGGATGGCGTCCCAATCCATTGCGGATGCGAACACCCGCAGCCAGAGCCCGGTCCAATGCCTTGCCCACCTCGTCCAGGCTCCTGGCTTCCAACAGGAAGTGGACGAGACGCTTGCCCATTGGGCCCGCCAGGGCCAGGGAATGGTGTCGCGGATTGACGTGAAAAAAAGTGATATCTACCGCGTGCCCGTAGAACTCGGTGACCACCCGATCACTCTCCTTCATTCCCATCCCCTCCTTCCAGAAAAGCAGGCTCCGTGGCAAGTCCGTGGCGGAGAGGACGGCATGCCCCAGCCCCAAGGAGTCGGCCACGAATCCGTCGCTGACCAGAGGAGAAGCAAAAGAATGGGGGGAAAGCTCTGGTTCTATATACAATTCTACGGGAACGCCTGAGGGGTCGTGCAACCGCAGGAGGCGCCCCACCCGGCGCGAGCGGGCCTCGCTGGAGGAGGCCTCCTCCACGGAAACTCCCAGACCCTCCAGGTGCCTGCGGAGAGAAAGCAGCGATTCATCATCCCTCACCTCCCAGCCGATGGCGCCCAGATCGTCTTCATCCCCCGGCTCCAGCAAGATGCGATGGGAGTGCCTGTCCATGCGGAAGGAGGGAGAGCCACCCGAGATCGGTTCCGCCAGGGTGAGCCCAAGAACGGAGGTGGCAAAGGTCTCCCAGGTGGGAACATCCCGAACTTGAAACACCAGATAGCCGAGTTGGGTGATATGCGTCATGGGAGCCTCTTCGGGTCACTGGTCCTCTTTTTCTGTGTCACGGTTCAGATGAAGAAGTCCTGGTTTTTGCTCCCGAATTGCACTCGACCCCAGTTGCGACCTGGGGGCTCGGGGTTGTTGGCGTAATGGGCTCGAATGGCGTGAACGTCCTGGAAGAAACGCTGCAGGGGATTGTCCAGGAAGATGGCCCTCGCCCCGCTGGTGAGGTGAAGCTGGTCAACCACTCGAAGAGCGGTGCCGGCGGCACGAGCAGACTCGAATCGAAACTGAATCCGCCTCTCCAAGGGGAGAGGTTGCTGGGTTTCGGCAGCAGAAAGAAGTTCCTGGAAGTTGCGGCGTAGGATGGTCAGTTCCGTGTCCAGATCTGCTGCTGCCTGGGCGCAGGTGAGTTGGGGCGTGGGGTCTTCCGCCACTTTGGATTGATCGGTGGCAGCGAGTCGAGTCGCCGTGCGCTCCCGATAGTGGCGAAGCGCTCCCAGCGCGGCCCCCAGGGCCGGTGTTGACACCGAACGCACATGAATCTGGCCGAAGGGGAGGCGATAGATTGGGGAAGAGTGATGGAGATTGCCGGGGCTGTTCTGTTTGAACCCGTCCATGAGGCGGTGGGTTCGGTATTCCGGGACAAAGGCACCATCTACAACGATGTCCTTGCTGCCGGACGCCTTGAGGCCTGAAACATGCCAGGTGTCATCAATCCGGTAGTCGGAGCGAGGAAGAAGGAAGGTCCGCATGTCGGGTCGGGAGTCCGGTCCCTCGGGGGGGACGAATCCCCCCAGAAAAACCCAGCGGGCATAATCGCATCCACTGGAAAAGGACCATCGCCCCGAGACCCGATATCCGCCGGGAGCACGCTCGATCTTTCCTGTGGGAGCGTAAGAGGAGGAAATGAGGGTGGTGTCATCCTCGCCCCACACCTCTTCCTGGGCTTCGAGAGGGAAAAGAGCCATCTGCCAACTGTGAACTCCCAACACCCCCAACACCCAGGCCGTGGAGGGGCAGACAGCTCCCAGCTCCACCTGGGCCTCAAAGAGCACTGCCGGGGAGAGGGCGTAGCCGCCGTATCGTTGGGGTTGAACGATGCGAAACAGCCCGGCGTCGTGGAAGTCTCGAATGGTGGACTCTGGAAGGCAGCGAAGGGATTCCGCTTCCCGAACCCGGGACTCCACGACTGAAGCGAGATTCCGGACGCGATCCAGGATTTCCGAGGCCGGGGGTGACTGGGGCATGGTGGATTGGGTCAGGGGAGCGGCGGGCACGGGCCCCTCCGGGTGGGTGAGGACCTCTGAAAAGGAGGGGAAGCTCACCCGTCGTCCCGTGCCTCTTCGGGGAACCGAGGGGCCCCTTTACGAGCACAGGTGAAACGTGTTCTACTCTGAATCGCGTGCGCTGCCAAGATCTATAGAGGGGGCCGCGCTGGATTGGGTCCCACCATGGCCATGCCCGAAGACATCGGCGTCATCGATCTGATGCTCAACATCCCTGGGGAGGACCAGCGGCAGTGGTATGAATTCATGAGGCCGCTGCTGAGGGACGAAGAAAGCCGCAGCGTGTTCGAGATGCCTGCCCAATACCTGTTTCGCAACCTTCCCCAAGTGGCGCATCAGGAGGACTACATCGCCTATACAGTAGCGGAGATGGATCGATTCGGGATTGCGAGGGCGATGATCGGGGTCGATGAAGGGAACGAGCCGGCCAAGGAGGCGCTTCGCCGCCACCCGGATCGATTTTTCGGTTCCTACGCCGCCAACCCCAACAATGGCATGGAGGAGTTGAGGAAGATTTCCCGTCTGCACAAAGAGTTGGGGATCCGGTGTGTAACGGGATTTCCCTCCGGCCTTTGTCCCCAGGTGCCCATCGATGACAAGCGCTGGTACCCGGTATACGCCCGGTGCATCGATCTGAATGTGCCGTTCGCTTGCTGTGTTGGAGTGCCTGGCCCTCGCCTTCCTATGGCGCCTCAGCGAGTGGAACTCGTCGATGAAGTGTGTTGGTTCTTCCCCGAGTTGAAGTTTGTGATGCGGCATGGTGGGGAGCCTTGGACCGATCTGGCGGTCAAACTGATGTTGAAATACCCCAACCTCTATTACTCGACTTCAGCGTTTGCCCCCCGGCATTATCCCCAGTCCATCCTGGATTACGCCAACACCCGGGGAGCCCAGAAAATAATGTACGCGGGATACTTTCCCATGGGCCTGACTCTGGAACGCATCTTTACGGAGATGAAGAATGTCCCCTTCAAGGATCATGTCTGGCCCTTGTTCTTGAGGGAAAATGCACTGCGGGTATTCGAGCTTCCTGCGTGATTCTCGTTCATGGCCGCATTTTTAGAGTGAGGAGAGTTCAGTGTATCTAGATTATACGCATGAACAAAAAACGTTGAAGCAACAGGTGCGCGAGTATTTTATCGAGTTGATGGTGCCCTCCCTGATGGAGGAGCTTGCCCACACGGAAAGTGGGGGCCCTTTGTATACAGAAGCCCTTCGGCGGATGGGAGAGGACGGGTGGTTGGGGCTCGGGTGGCCGAAGCGATACGGGGGGCGAGAGTTGGGGGCGGTGGAGCAGTTCATCTTCTACGATGAAACCCAGAGGGCAGGATTTCCCCTGCCCCTGCTGACCCTGAACACGGTGGGTCCCACCCTGATGCGCTATGGGAGCGAGGCTCAGAAGGAACAGTTTCTACCCAGGATCATGAAAGGAGAGGTCCACTTCTCCATCGGATACACCGAACCTCATGCGGGCACCGATCTGGCCGCTCTTTCCTGCCGTGCGGTGCGGGATGGGGAGGAATACGTCATTACCGGGCAAAAGACGTTTTGCAGTCTGGCGCATCACGCCGATTATTTGTGGCTGGCAGTTCGAACAGGGGAGGAGGGTAGCAGGCACAAGGGGATCTCTCTTCTTGTGGTTCCCCGAGACGCGCCGGGAATCACCCTGAGTCCCATCCAGACTTTGGGGGATAACCGAGTGTCTGCGGTCTACCTGGATGGTGTGAGGGTGGGGATGGACCAACGAGTGGGGGGTGAAAACGAAGGTTGGAAGCTCATCACATCCCAACTGAATCACGAGAGAGTCGCCCTGTTTCCGGTGGGTTTTCTGGAGCATTTCCTGGAGCAGGTGACCCAATGGGCCAGGGAGGAGAAGGATTCCCGTGGGGGGTGCCTGCTGGATCAGCCATGGGTCCGATGGAGGCTCGGGGAGGTGCATGCCGGCCTGGATGTGCTGCGACTTTTCAACTGGCGTCAGGCATGGAATATCGAACGCGGCGGTTTGCCTCCTCAGGAGGCCTCGGCGGTCAAGGTTTATGGCAGCGAGTTTTATGTAAAAGCCAACCGGCTGCTCATGGAGGTGCTGGGAGAGGCGGGGGTGTGGCGACATGGGTCCCCGGGGGCCTTTCTCCAGGGAAAGCTGGAGCGATACTACCGGGGAACCCTGGTCCTGACCTTTGGCGGCGGC